>JAJRVO010000337.1 GCA_024277275.1 Chloroflexota bacterium | reverse complement strand
TGTTCTCTATATTTGCTCGACCGGCTCCACCACGATTAGAAACAGCATCTTCTGGAATAATACGGCGACCAGCGGCAATGGAGCAAACATCTATAAGAATTGCGGTTCCGGAAATATCGGCGTCATTTCTTATTCCGATATGACCACCTCCTCCCCCAGTATCTATAATGCCAGCTTTACCAACGGCGGCGGCAATATAAGTCCGGCTCAGGACCCGCTCTTCGTCAATCCGGGAGCCAATAACTACCACATCCAGTCCGGCTCGCCCTGCAATGGAGCCATTCCCGCCGCCAGCTATACCGGGCCAAGCGATGACATTGACGGCGACAGCCGGCCTCAACCAGTGGGAGGCAACTATGATATGGGCGCCGACGAGGTAGAAGGGGCAGGCGCGGCTTTGGTGGTAATTATTGATAACCTGGCCGCCGCCTTTACCGGCGGCTGGCTCTCCGGCTCCGGCAGCAGTGAACTTTCTGCGGCTAATCACCCCGATCACTATGACACCGACTTTCTGTATCACGCCGCCGGCGACGGCAGCAGCACCGTTACCTGGACTCCGGATATCCCTGCAACGGGAACCTACAACGTTTACGCCTGGTGGGTAGCCGGTACAGACAGGGCAACCAACGCGCCCTATACCATCTACTACAATGGCGGCTCCCAAGAAGTCAGAGTAAACCAACAGGTCAACGGCGGTCAGTGGAATCTCCTGGGAACCTACTCCTTTGCAGCCGGCAACTCCGGCTATATCCAACTAAGCGACGATGCCAATGGCTATGTCATCGCCGATGCCGTCAAAGTTGAACCGCAATCGAGTCTACCGGATAATTCTGGCGGGGGACCAGGTACTCTCTATCTACCCGTTATTTTGAAAGAGATCGGCCACAAGCTGGAACCGTAAAAATAAGGGAGCATCTTGTTATCACGCTCCTGCGTGGTAATGCCGTCTCAGATGCTCTGTGTCGAGTAAGATGTTGAAAGAAGGAGCCACCAGGGCTGTTCAGTTCTAAGGCGTGGCATAATTTTTTAAACCGCCAAGAGCGCAAAGGACACAAAGAATTTATAAAAATCTTGGCGATCTTGGCGTCCTTGGCGGTAAAATCACCGGCGATTGGCGAGAACTGAACAGCCCTGAAGGAGCCACAAACCGGAATCGTAACGACTTGGAGAATATCAACCAAACTACACTAGTACACGGCGGCGTAAATCCTTCGGTAGTTTATGGAGTGAAAAAGTGCACTTTTTCACTCCATAAACTAAGCAACGCGCTGCTTGTAACTACCGAAAGACTTCCGCCAAACTATACTAGAGCGAGTCTTGCCGACTCGCTCTTTTGTTATACCAAATCACCCAATCAACCTTGCGATACTTTGCCTTTTGAGGTAGTCTCAATATATGGCACTTGAAACTACGTTAAGCACAACCCAACGCCTGCGTCAATTACCGCGCCAATGGCAATCTGGCCTCACATTGTACCGGGGGTTGGGCGCTTTGAGCTTACTTGTGGCCCTGTGGGGAGGCTATCTATTTTCCGGCCGACCAGTCACCCTGGTCATCAACGGCCAACCGCGCCAGATTCGCACGCATCGCCCAACGGTTGAGTTGGCGATACAGGAATTGGACCTGACGCTGGAAACTGAAGACATTGTCGATCCCCCTCCCAACGCCACCCTCTCGTCCGGCGATACCATTGCTATCCAATTGGCTCGACCCGTAACCATTAAGGCCGACGGGCAAACGCGGCATATGTTAACCCATCGCCAAAACATCGCCGATATATTGGCGGAAATTGTACTGACAGCCAATCCACGCGATGAAGTTTTAATTGACGGCAAGCAAGTAACGCTCCAATCGACGCTGCCCACATCGCTACCCGCCTCTGCCAACCAGACCATTAACCCCCTGTTTGCAGCCGCCACGCCACGCGGAGCAATTGCCTCAAGTCGCCCGGAAACGGTCCAGATTACCATCAACCGGGCTGTGCTTGTCACCCTGCACGATGACCAAACCACTAATACATTTTACACCGCCCGCCCCACCATAGCCGATGCCCTGCAAGAACACGGCGTCACCCTTTTTGCGGAAGATAAAGTAACTCCCGACCTGGAAACGCAACCCTCGCCGGAGCTAGAGATTCGGATTGAACGCTCAATTCCCATTGTCGTCAAAGTTAATGGGCGTGTTATCAAAACCCGCACGCTCAAAAAAACAGTGGGCGATACACTGGCTTATGAGGGTATCGCCCTGATGGGACAAGACTTTAGCCGTCCCCCGGCCAATCATGCGCTTTTGCCCAACGATATCATAGAAATTGTGAGGGTGCGCGAAACCGTTGAAATAGAGCAAGAGTTTATCCCCTTTGAAACTCAATGGCTACCCGATGAGGAGCTTCAACTTGATCAACGGGAAGTGCGTCAAACCGGAGAAAATGGCATTATTAAAACCCGCACCCGCATCCGCTACGAAAACGGGCAAGAGGCTTGGCGTAAGTTGGAAGATGAGTGGGTGGACCAGGAACAGAAAAACAGACAAGTGGCCTACGGCACCAAGATTATCATCCGCACCCTCAACACCCAAGACGGCCCCATTGAATATTGGCGCAAAATATCTATGCTGGCCACCGCCTACAGCGCCGCCACCTCCGGCAAAGCGCCCGATCACCCAGAGTACGGCATTACCCGCACCGGGTTGCAAGCCGGATACGGCATTGTGGCCGTTGACCCCAGGGTAATCCCCCTGATGACCAATCTGTACATACCCAACTACGGCCCGGCGCTGGCCGGCGACACCGGCGGCGGCGTCTTGGGCAAACACGTTGACCTGGGCTATGACGACGACGGTTCAGTGCCGCTGATGTATGAATGGCGAGACGTGTACATACTCACGCCCGTGCCTCCCGCCGACAAAATTCGTTACGTACTGCCTCAGTGGCCCCAACAAAGATGAACAGGTTTGCTCTTGGCGACACATTCCCTTTTAACGCTGCTAAAAAAATATAACCTGCGACCTCGCAAAGGGTTGGGGCAGAATTTTTTAGCCGATCCCTTCCATTTATCCAAAATCATTGAAGCCGCCGAACTCACCCCCAGCGACACCGTGTTGGAAATTGGCCCCGGCCCTGGTACGTTGACTCGTCTGCTGGTCGAAGCCGCCGGGCAGGTCATCGCCATCGAGATCGACCCCAACATGGTCAATCTGCTAAAAAACGAACTGGGCCATCTCCCCAACCTGACCATCATCCAGGCCAACATTCTCCAAACCCAAATCGACACATTGTTTCCCACTCAACCTCCAACCCCCAATCTCCAACCCCCAATCTCCAATCTCCAATCTCCTAGCATCAATCTAAAATCCAAAATCCAAAATCCAAAATCGTACAAGGTTGTCGCCAACCTCCCCTACTACATCACCTCGGCGGTGATGCGCCACGTGCTGGAAACAACACCTCAACCGGAGCGACTGGTTGTTACCGTGCAAAAAGAGGTAGCTCAACGCATTGTGGCTAAACCGGGCAAAATGAGCATCCTGGCGGTCAGCGTTCAGTTTTACGGACAGCCCAAACTGGCGCATCGCATCCCGGCCGGGGCATTTTATCCCCCGCCCAAAGTCGACTCGGCGGTGGTGCGAGTCGACACCTACCCGCAACCGCCAATTGCCGTAACGGACGTTGACCGCTTTTTTAAGATTGTGAAAGCCGGTTTTGGGCAAAAACGCAAGCAGCTAAAAAACTCGCTGGTAGCGGGATTGGGCAAGCCGGCCGCAGAAATTATAATCGCACTGGAACAAGCCGGCATCAACCCCACCCGTCGCGCCGAAACGCTGAGTTTGGAAGAGTGGGGGCAATTGACGGATGCTCTATAAAAACTGGTGTCTGTTTTTGACATGAGAAACCAGGCATGATACAATGCAATCTGATATGTGATATATCACATATCAGATATTAAATACCACTTTATAGTATTACCTCGCAACATTTGCGTTATCCGCGAGAATCATTTGTTCATTGTTAATTGCTCATTGTTAATTTGCGGCTTGCCGCGCTATGTATAGGAGGTCATTTTGGAACAAACCTCCAACTTGCTTACCGTTAATAAGCCCCAATCTCTTAAAGGCATTGCTTACACCATCATCAAGGATGCCATTTTAACCCTCAAGTTCAAGCCGGGTCACGCCCTGTCTCACAGAGAGTTGGCCGGACAACTTCAAATCAGCGAAACCCCAATCCGCGACGCTTTACAAGATTTAGAGCGAGAAGGCTTTGTCATTCGAGTTCCCCATAAAGGCACTTTTGTAACAGAAATTGACAAAGTAGATATCGAAGAAACTTTTCAAATCCGGGCCTCGCTAGAGGAGTTGGCTGTTGCTCTTTCCACGTCCCAGCTAAATAAAGAAGATTTTAGCGAAATGGAAAGGCTACTCAAGCACGCCGATACCGCTTTGGCTCAGGGCGAGCGTGAGCAGTGTTCTGCATTTGGAGCGCAGTTTCACCAATGCTTCATTCAAAGAGCAAACAATCGGCGGCTGGTAGCCATCCTGAGTAACCTGGATGATCACTTACAGCGTTTTCGGCGCATATCCGATCTGATTTCCGGTCGCCTGGAGAAGTCTCAGCAAGAGCACCGGCAGGTACTTGAAACGGCTCGACAAGGCGACGCCGAAAAAGCGGGAAGAGCTATGTATTCTCACTTGCAAAGTGTCCTAAAGGATATCAAGGAGAACGATGAATGGCTGGGGCAAGTTACAAATTAAAACAATGGAGAATATAGTTATGGGTCAAAAAACTTTGAACCAAATTGTAAAAGAAAAACCGTTTCCTGATTACGCTGATTGGTGGAAGATGGGCCAGGCGTTTCTGGAATTTATGTCCGAGGCCATTGTTTCACAATGGTCACAGCTCCACCATAGCGGTGATTTAGGAGTCGTAAAAGGTCATGTTTCTGAGTATCTGAATGTTGTATTTGGTAGAGAAGCCAGAGCGTCTTTAGTAGAGGATTTTGTTAACAAATCATTTTCTCAACCCATCCAATCGGGCGAGTTTGATGCTTTATCCTATGCTTTTTACAAATCCGCCTTTGAGCTAATTGAGAGCCATATTGAGGCGTATGATAATCCGCTAGAAAGAGAGCGAAGGCTCTTTACAAAACGAGTCGGAAAAAATTTCTTTAGGCAGGTACACAGCCATTTGAATTTAGATTTGCCGGCAGGCTTGAATGATGACCAGGATTTTCTCAAACTAAAAGCGTGCATCGAACAGATAGGCGTGTTTTTGAAGACAGGAGGATATTTGCGAGACCACTTCGGTTTTCTGTTTAGCCTTGATGTGGAACACGCCGGCCAAAGGATAGTGCAAGCAGAATCGGAGTTTTTGGAGAATTTGAAGCGTAACGGAATTGCCCATGCCTTATACGAAATGGGATACGCGGTTATTCTGCCATCGGCTGTCTATCTGTACCACACCAACGGAGAAGCGCAACATCACTCCTCGCGTACTATAGAAGAACTGTTTGATTTGATTGGTTACAAGGCCCGTGAGACGGATGATTTTGATCCCACGGGTCATCCATCAAACCTGGTTGTTGAACTTTGGGAAATAGAGCCTTTGCAGTAAAGGCTCAAACTCAATGGCGACAAACAATCAGCAAGTGTACGCTCGGCGCTGGGGGATAGTTGGCGCGGTTTTAATTGGCACCTGGGTAGGTACGCTGGGCAACAGTATGATGCCGGTTGCTCTGCCCTCGATTATAGATCAGTATGGGGTGGGGCTAAATTTAGGGGTATGGGTAATATCCGTCTTCATGCTGTTAGTGGCTGTATTTATGCCGATATTTGGCTGGCTTGGCGACCGGTACGGTTTTCGGTGGATTTACAGCACCGGGCTGATGGGTATGGCCGTGTTTTCCTGGGCGGCGGCGCTGGCCCCAAGTTTTGGCTGGCTGATTGCTTTCCGCGCACTACAAGCAGTCTGCGGGGCCACTACCCTACCGGCCGTAATGGGCATCATCAGCGAGATATTTCCCGCACGCGAGCGAGGCGTGGCCATTGGAGTATGGGCTGCGGTAAATGGCGCAGCCCACGGTCTGGGACCAATAATCAGCGGTTTTCTGGTGCAGAACTTTAACTGGCCGGTAATTTTCCTGGTTAATGGGACAACCGCATTCCTGGGTACGGTTCTGGTTTTTTTAATTGTGCCGTCTGACCGCAAGTATGATAAACGTCCATTCGACTTTGTGGGGGCCGGAACTCTCACGCTGGCTATGCTGGTCCTGATGTTCAACCTATCGCAGAGTCGTAATCCAGAATGGGAATCATGGCTCAGTTTGAGCCTGTGGGCAACATTTGTAACGTTGACAGTTTTGTTTGTAGCTACAGAGGCGCGAGTATCCTACCCATTTGTCCAGTTACGGCTCTTTGGTAATAAGCGATACACGGCCATAACCGCAATCGCCAGCGCCCAATTTTTTTGCTTAATGGGACTGCCGATATTGTTGTCGCTATATTTGATTCAGTTACGGGGGATTGCTACCGGAGTCGCCGGACTGTTGATTGCGCCCCTGGCTTCAACACTGGCTCTTTTATCACCCCTGGCCGGGCGAACCGCTGACCGGATGGGGTATCAAGTGACAATGATTGGAGGGATGATAGTTGTCACGCTGTCCGCCGCAAGCCTGGCATTTTGGAGTACGCATACGCCGGCCTGGCTTATCGTCACTACCCTGGTTGTAATGGGGCTGGGGATGGGCTTTACCCAATCACCGGCTGCTGCCGGGGTAACGCTGGTAGTGAGCAAAGACGAACGGGGCGTGGCTCTGGGTATCTTTCACATGCTCCGCTTTATCAGCGGCACGCTCAGCGCAACGGCATTTGGAATTATCCTGGAGTATGCGAGGTTTAACGGAACCGACCCTTTGGGGGCATTCCACTTAAGTTTTTATTTAATAACGGCGGTGGCCGCAGTGGGCATGTTGTTGGCAATCTCAATGCCTCGCCCGCCTGCTGCCACAGTACCTTAACAACAGAAAAAAGAGAAGACTACTTAATTGTATTTCTCCAGAACGGAATCTACAACAGGCCGGTTTGCAACGCTCAATTCAACCAAAGGAAGCCGCAGTCGACCGGCTGCCAGCCCCTTTTTGTCCATTGCATATTTGATAGGGCCAGGGTTACTCTCGACAAAGGCCGTCTTAAACATCGGGAGTAGGGTGAAGTGAAGTTCCCTGGCGCGCTCAATATTACCGGCAAGAGCCTGGTCAACCATGTCGACAACCAGCCCAGGCAAGAGGTTGCTCACCACGGAGATCACGCCCTGCCCGCCTAAACAGACCAGCGGAAAAGTCATCGCGTCGTCGCCGGAGTAGACGGCGATTTCTGGAACCTCAGTCAGAACATCCATCATCTGATTAATATCTCCAGATGCTTCCTTAACGGCAAGTATATTC
>JAJRVO010000336.1 GCA_024277275.1 Chloroflexota bacterium | reverse complement strand
TTTTTCGGCGGGGTTAAGGCAGAGATAGAAAGAGGGTCAATAGCCACTTGTCGCGCCGATAAAAAGAGGATGGGGCAAATAAAAGCGCCAATCAGCACTCCTAATACGGCAATATCAGGCCGCACCAACCGAGAAAGGGTCAACCCAACCAAAATATATTGGGCCAGCAGCGCCAAAATCAAAAACCGCCAATCACGAACAATCAAAATGATGCTGGCGGTGATAAATAATCCCAGCAAAGTGGTTTCATACCCAATAAATTGTAACTGATCTAAAATCTCTGGTAACGTTGGCATAGAAAATCAAATCTTTTGTCATTGGTCATTGGTCACTTGTCATTTGCAAATGACGAAGGACAAATGACCAATGACACGCCAAGCGACGACGCTGTAGTTAATTTGGTTGTGGCTTTGCCACTTTATACTCTACGTTCTTAAAAGAATAATTAAGGCTCCTACTAACGCTGTAAAAACTGCCCAACCCAAATAATGCTGTCCTTCCAGAGTCACCCGAACCCGGAGCGCTACCTTACTAATTTGGTTAAGGCGCGACTCCCCCCAGCGGAGCAGCCAATTCAAGCGGATGAGTCTAACCATAGTTTCAGCCGGAATTTCTAGCCGGTCGATGATTTGGCCCCTAAAATAACCTAAGCCAACAGCCCCTAACACAATGGCAATGTTAATACCCAATAAGCCAAATGACCACTCCACTCCGCCCAAAGACAACTCAATTTCAGTTATGGCCGATAAAATAAAGGGAGCCAAGCCGGGCGTCAAAAATGGAACCATCGCCACAATCCCTACCACAGAGCGACGACCGCCGGCTTCATTGCCTTGTCCCAAAATTAGCCAGTAGCGAATCAACCCGCTCAAAGCTAACCCTTCAGCCAGGATGACAATCAAAACAATAGTTAATTTGTCTATACGAAACAGCGATTGGTAAATGGCGACTCGGGCCGGCAAGCCCAGCAAAAGGGGCGCGCCAATCAAGGTTAGGGTGGCGACAACGGCGGGCAGATAGGGCCATGACCAGGCCCCCTCGCTAAGACGAGGCCGTCCCAGGGCTGGCGTAACCCACAGAGCAACCAGACTCAAGATGAGGCCAACAGCAAAAGCGATGGCCGTACCGGTAGCCAATGGCCGTGCCGCCAAGATGAGCAGGGCTTCGGTAAAAACCAACCAGGCCAGCAATGAAGCGCGTCTTTCTCCCACCGGCTTGCCTGCATCTCCGGCAAGGGGAAGAGACGACCCGGTCAACCAGGTCAATAAACCGCCCAACAGCATGGCGACGACGGTCAGCCAGCGGATAATCTCCGGCAGAGGCTCGCTGACCACTCTGATAACCAGATACATTCCCACGGTCAGAGACAGGCTTAGATAGGCCAAACGCTCGTCGCTGCGCCAGGGGGCGTGGGCTGTGGCTTCCATAAAGGGGTACAGTCCCAATCGCAACCACAGAGCCAGGCCCAACAACAGCAGGCCGGGTACAGCTCCAATTGTTGGGGTTAACGTAGCCAATATCAACCCGGCGGCAGTGAATATCCCCAAAAACAACCGAGCGACGCCCAAATTACGGTGGCCTCGTCCCAGCCAATAAAACGCGGCAAAGGTATCAAAAACCATAACCGCATAAAGTTGGGTCAAGCCATTAGCCGAGACAAACAGCAGGCAAGCGCCCGCCCCCATCAACAGCCAGCCGGATACTTGAGTCCAATGACCGTTCTCGGCTGCGGCAGCATCGGAGCGAAGTAGCGTCACGGCCAGGAGAACCAGCAAGGTTACAATGAGAAAGGGCAGGCTCAACGTGTCGGCCCTGACTGTTAGCGCCGCGGCGGACTCGGCCGTGGAAAAGTTCCAGCCGGAGAGTAGTTCCAGTCCCGCGCCCATAGCGTCGCTGCCGGGGGTGAGGCGAATACCCAGCAGGCTCAAAAAAGCTACTCCCACCAACCCCGAAGCGCCAAAATTACGTATCCCCCGATGGGCAGGCAAAATAACAACAGGCAAAATGAAGACGCTCAACAGCAAAACAGCCGCCGGCGCCAATGGAGAAAAGTAAGCTCCCAGCATAAGAGGTGAATTTTATCATGATCAATGGGGATTCACAATTATCGGTGGACAATGGCTGGATCAATTGCCAATTGTGAATTGCCAATTGTGAATTGTTAATGAAAATTTACTGCTACCAAGCCGTTCACAATTCATTATTCCCAATTCACTATTCAAAATTATCGATAAAAAACTGTCGATGTGTGCATAATAAACGCCTAAAATCTAAAGCTATCCGCCCCCCGCCAAGCTGGCTCCAACCCCGCCGGCAAACGCCTCGACCAAAGTGGTAGCTCCCTGCGTCAATACTTGCACCGCCCCACAAACCACCTCACTATGCTAAAAAACAACGCCCCATAAATTCTATTGTTAAGGATTTGTTGTTTTTTGTATTTTTGTTATAATTTTTATAGGGGTTTTTATAAAAAATTTATATTGATTCTATCAGAAGCTAATAATTTTTGGGATTGAAAGACCTGCCGGGTCTTTAAGGACACTTTTTTGGACAAAGACGCTTGACATTTATGGGGCTTTGCAAACTGTGTCGCTATAAAAAACCTGGAAAGCGACGCCCCCGATAAATTAGTTGAAGTCATTCAAAAAGCGCTGGCAAAATCTCCAGCCGACCGTTACCAAACTGCTGCCTATATGGCCACGGGGTTGAGAGACGCCAAGCGAAGTCTCCAAGAAATGACTATTCCGTCGCCTAAAAAGAAAACGCGAGTAAATAGCCGGCAAGATACCGGCCCATCAGGGATAAGGTCAACGCCAATTGCGTCAACGCCTGAACCCACCTCTGCCGTGATGCAAGCGGTCCAACCTGTCAAGAAAAATAACACGCTCCTGTGGTCGGTTGGAATTGGGGTTGCCATTTTTATATTTTTAATTGGCCTGGGGGCCGTGTATGCGGTTTCTCGGTTTGTGCAATCTCCATCGTTGCCGGGAGAGCAAGCCCTGGCCTCAGTTAACCTGCCCTTGTCTAAACAGATGGTTAAAATCCATGCCGACTCGTATATTATCGGCTCGGATGTAACCGGCACAGAGTACGCCCCAACACAGCAAATTGAACTGACCGAGTTTTGGATTGATCAATACGAGGCGACCAACGCTCAATATGCGGAATTTTTGGCTGAAGGCGACCGTGAGCCGCCTGTAAGCTGGTCCACAGGAACAATTCCGGCCGAAAAAGAAAACCACCCGGTTGAGGGCATTACCTGGGACATAGCTACCGCTTATTGCCAATGGGCTGGAAAACGCCTGCCCACCGAAGCCGAATGGGAGGCTGCGGCCCGAGGTCGTCATGGCCTGGCATACCCCTGGGGAGATACCGAGCGCGATGTTGAACTCCCCCGGGCCGGCACATATGCCGTGGGCAGCATCGTTGCCAACCGCAGCCCCTTTGGCGTTTTTGATATGGCCGGCAACGTTTGGGAGTGGGTGGGAGACCCCTATGCTCCGGTTGAAGAGGGCAATCGGGTTTTGCGCGGCGGCACGCACGGTTTTGTCCAGGATATGGCCTACCGCCTTCAGGGCGATCCAAGCGTGCCTACAATGTCTGCTACATCCGGCGTTCGCTGCGCGGCAGATGAGGTTACGGTTGTCGAGACTGAAACGGTGTTGTTTGAGGACAACTTCACCAACCCCACCAGCGGTTGGCCGGAGCTGGAAGCAGAAAGCGGCCTTTTTGGCTACCATCCTCCCGATTTTTACCACGTTGAAGTTCACGCCCCCGGCGAGAGAGGGTTAATTTCCCGAGGTCCGGGTTTTGACAACGTTACCGTTGAAAGCAATATTTTTGTAGCCAAAACCGGCACCGATATCGGCGACTTCCGCTATGGCCTGGTTGTTCGCCGCACAGGCGAGCAATTTTACGCCTTCACCGTCTCGCCCCGAAGCAAAAACTGGTACGCGCTTAAAAGTTCCGCCGCCGGGTTAGAAGTTCTGGCAGAGGGCGCTGACGACTCTATCCAGGGTCTTAGAGCGTGTTTCTTAAATCGTGTAGACCAGACCGCAGAGGTTTCCGAAGCCGATTTTAACTGTAAGTCAGGTTCATAACCGGGGCAAATTCGCTTAAAAATGTCTCGCAGAAAACCTCTGCGGTCTTTAAGAAACACGCTCTTAGCGAGAACAACGCAGACACCCTCCGCGTGGATACCAACGGCTCTGATTTTATCTTCCACATCAATGGGCAGCCGGTCATCCAGGTAAGCGATGCTGATTACGCCGGCGGCGAGGTTGGCTTTTTTACCGAAACGTTTGACGAATCTATGGCCCACGTTAACTACGATACCCTGACCATCCGCGAAGTTGAGTTTGAACCGGCTGGGGTTGCCACGCCCGCCGTAGAATCGGTGCCAACTTCAGTCACCGCTTCAGATGTTATTGCTCCTTCCAATTAATGATAATCCCCCTGTTAAGTGTTGGTGACTGCAAACTAGAAAAATTAACCGCCAAGAACACCAAGAACGCCAAATTTTCTTTTTTTCTTGGCGCACTTGGCGTCTTGGCGGTTCAAAATAACAATCAACAGCTTTCAACATTCAAGCGAGAGACTATCCAATTAATACCCACAAAAAAGCGCCCCTGGCTGGGGAATGCCAGGGGCGCAGTGGGGATGCGGTGTGTGGGTTTTCTACCTGCCACACTCAGGCCGTAGGAAGGAATTCTCAATAATAGGTTAAGAAACTCGACGCTTTTGGATGCGTTTGCGCAGGAAGGTGGGCACTTCCAAATCCTCCGGGTCGTAAGCCGGTTCCCGGTGAGGAAGTTTTTGCTCTTCGCGGGCGTAAGTTTCTCTGACTTTTTGTTGGGGGAAAGCGATGGTTTTGGAATCGGTGTCTTTTAATCTTTTCCCGGCAACATAGGGCTTGCGCTTAACCGCAGCAGCATCAAAGCCGGTAGCAATTAAGGTGATTCGCAATTCTTCATCCAGGCTCTCGTCAATAACCGCGCCAAAGATGATATTGGCATCGGGGTGCGCTTTTCTTCTGATAATTTCAGCCGCTTCATTGACTTCAAACAAACTCAGGCTGGGGCCGCTGGTAATGTTAAACAAAAGACCCTGAGCGCCGTCAATGGTTACATCCAGCAACGAGGAAGAGATGGCGATTTCAGCCGCGTCAACAGCCCGGTTCTCGCCGGTGGCAATGCCAACAGACATTAGCGACGAGCCGCCGCCGCTCATAATAGAGCGAACATCGGCAAAGTCCAGGTTAATTAAGCCGGGGACAGTGATAAGCTCAGAAATCCCCTGAATACCCTGACGCAGTACGTCGTCGGCGGTACGGAAGGCCTCGGTCATACTGGCTTTTTTGTCGACAATTTCCAGCAAGCGGTCATTGGGGATGACAATTAACGTGTCAACTTTTTCTTTAAGCGTTTCAATCCCCTCCATTGCCAGATTTTGGCGACGGCTTCCCTCAAAGCTAAAGGGGCGAGTCACAACGCCAATGGTTAGAGCGCCCGTGTTTTTAGCAGTTTCGGCAATGATGGGCGCAGCCCCGGTGCCGGTTCCGCCGCCCATACCGCAGGTTACAAAAACCATATCAGCCCCGCGAATGGTTTCTTCTAAATCATCAGAAGATTCTTCGGCGGCTTTATGACCGACTTCAGGATTACCGCCGGCGCCCAAACCACGGGTCAATTTGTCGCCAATACGAATCCGCTGAGGCGCGTCGCTCATTAATAGCGCCTGGGCATCGGTATTAACGGCAATAAAATCAACCCCGCGCAAACCTTCGGCTATCATGCGGTTAACGGCGTTGCTTCCGCCGCCACCCACACCGACAACTTTAATTTGGGCAAAGTTTTCGGGCTGCATTGCGTAATTATCATTTCTACTATTTTTGGACATGTCACTCTCCCATTAGATAGGATAAACCTTATATTATCAATAACTAGTACAACTTGGCGGAAGTCTTTCGGTAGTTACAAGCAGCGCGTTGCTTAGTTTATGGAGTGAAAAAGTGCACTTTTTCACTCCATAAACTACCGAAGGATTTACGCCGCCGTGTACTAGTAACCAGTAATTAGTAATTAGTAATTGGTAATTGTAGTCAACTATTCACTAATTACTGATTACTAATTACCGGTTACTGATTACCGGCAATTACCCCGGCAAAAACGCTTTTAACCAAGTCGGCACCTTCAAACTGTGGTTTGCGGATTGCTGAACCGGTTTGGGCAAGTCGTGCATTACGCCCCATTCTAATAACCCCACGGTGGTAGCAAAAGCCGGGCTGTGTAGCGTGTCGACCAACCCGCGCAAATTTTGCGGCTCGCCGATACGGGCCGGTAGCCCCATAACATCGCGGGCCAAATCGCGGATACCGGGTAATTCGGCGGTGCCTCCGCACAAAACAATGCCTGCCGGCAAAAGTCCATCGTACCCGCTCCGCTTAATCTCTTTTAAGACCAGCTCAAAAATCTCTTCGGCGCGCGCTCCCACAATTTCTGCCAAAAACTGGCGAGGGATTTGCTGTTGACCTTCTTCGCCAAACACTTCGGCCTTAACAATCTCTTCAAGCATTACGGCCTGGGGCAGGGCGTGCCCGTATTTAATCTTAATATCTTCTGCCGTGTTGTAGGGGGTGCGTAAGCCTACGGCCACATCGTTGGTCAATTGTTCGCCGCCGGTGGGTAAAACAACGGCGTGCCAAATGGCGCCTTCTATAAATATGGCGATGTCTGTAGTGCCGCCGCCGATATCAACCAGTACTACCCCCATCTCGCGCTAAATGTCGGTTAAAACCGCTTCGCCAGAGGCCAACGGTTCCAAAACCAAAGCGTCAATTTGAACCCCACAACTCTGCACGCACCTGATAAGGTTTTTAATGGACGAAGTAGCTCCGGTAACAATATGGGCTTCAACCTCCAGCCGGTAGCCTTGCATCCCAACCGGGTCGCGTACCCCGTCGTCGCCATCTACGGTAAAGCCGCGCGGGATAATATGCAGAATCTCCCGATTGTGGGGAATATCGATGGCCCGTGCAGATTCCAAAGCCCTTTCAACATCTACAGTTCGGATACCCCGTTCGCCTCGGCTAATGGCTACCACGCCCCGGCTATTTACGGCGTTAATGTGCGCTCCGGCTAACCCAACATAGGCGCTGGCAATTTCATATCCAGAGGTACGCTCCGCCAGGCGAACCGAGTCGACAATGGCGGCTGCAACTTCGTTGACATTTACCACCACCCCTTTACGGATTCCCCTTGAAGGCACAGTACCCACACCTACAACACGCAAGCTCTCTTCCGGGGGAGGGCCGACTTCGGCAACTAGCGTGCAGATTTTTGTAGTGCCTATGTCTAAGGCAACAACAGTGCGATCCACACTAGCCTCCTCCCCTTTTGTGTGCCTGCTGCAAGTTATTCAAAATGGATACTCCGGCGGCAGTAAGAGAATGGAGGGAGCAAAGGTCCAAACTTTTTCTTTTTTGCCTTTTGCCTCCAGCATCTTGCCCACAATTTTTAAAGCCGCACCAACTTGCATTTTCATAAAGCCGGTAAGATGTAAATTGTAGTGTACCACAAGATATAGTATTTTGCAATAGTTTATACCACAACATCTTGTGTTTTTCCTTAAAATTAGGCGCTTAGGAAGTAAGTAATAGGAAGTATACTGCCAACGGCCATAAAGTAACATTTTTATGGGACACAGATGAACACAGATTTTACAGATTTTTGTTTAGTTTTTTACCATAATCTGTGTTTATCTGCGAAAATCTGTGTCCTATTCTCTGGCTTTCAGAATGTTACTTTGTGACCGTGCTGAGTATAGTAGTAAGGAGTAAGGAAAAATAGTTACTCCCTACTACTTCCTATACTCTACTACTCACTCCCTGGTTCAGGTTAGGGCCTTCTATACGATGGCGCTGCCGGTTGTGATGGAAAGGTTTGACCGGGTGTTTGTTTTGGCGGCGCTATCCTGATAACGGGCATTTCTTTGTAAACGGGCCTCAGTGGATTACGCAAGTCAATGTAAGACGGCGTTATATCATTTGTCCGCAAGTTAGCCAGCAGCGAACTTAGCACAATCAATTTGGCCCGCATTTCGCTGCCGTTTCCCAGGTATACCGGCCAGCCGTCGGGTGTGGCTACAATTAAGCCCTGGGCGCGGGTATGGCGAATAATTGATACATCGGGGACCAAAATACGCAACGCCTGCGCCCCCTCAATAATAGTAGGGTCAATTTGATAGCCAACCTCTACCGGCTGCCGGTCGTCGTCAATGATGCGCAACATGCCATCCACATTGGCTCTGGGGGGAACAATTATTCCCTCCTGGTCGACCCACCAGACTGTTTCACCAATTTGCCACAACAGTTGGGGGCGACGCTCAACAACCTCAATTTCAACCCGCGACGGCAAAGCAATCGACACTTCGGCTGATTTTATATTGGGCAGAGCGGCTATTCTTTCGCTGACTTCTGCCGGATTGACCCAAAAAATGTTCTGGCTATCGATGCCGCTGACGATATAGATTTCACGGGTCGATACAGCCACATTACCCTTGATGCTGGCTCCATACACATAAAATGAAGGGGTGGCAAAGAGCGTGTAAAAAACCCAGCCTAAAAAAGCCAGCGCCAATATACCGCTTATCCTGGCCCCCCATCGCTGCCAAAATTTCAGCATCGGGATCAGCGATATAGGCGGCCCGGCCGCGGTTGTTTCATAATTGATTGCCTGCGCCCCCAGTCGCAGTTCCGAACGTCGCTTGCGACGACGCTTTTTTGCGCCAAACATAGTTAACTTCCTATTAGCTGGCAGCTGGTAGCTGATAGCTGTTGGTCGTTAGCAGACGCTACTCGCCACTACCAACCACCTGCTACTAACCACCAGCTACCAGCTACCAGCTACTAACCGCCAGCCACCAGCTACTAACCACCAGCTACCGACTACTATTTACTATTTACTAATTACTAATTACTGACTATTCCGCAGTACCTACATCAAAAGAAGTTTGAGACTGCTGCTTATCTTCATATCGCTCAATGGCCAACTGAATTAAGCGATCAATCAAATCAGCGTATGATAGGCCGCTGGCTTCCCACAATTTAGGATACATGCTGATGGGCGTAAAGCCCGGCAAGGTATTAAGCTCGTTCAAAAAAACCTCGCCGGTGGTTCTGTCAACCAAAAAATCACAGCGCGCCATACCGGCACAATCCATTGCCTTAAAAGCGGCAATAGCTGTTTGTTGAATAGAATCAACTTGTTCCCGGCTAAGGGGGGCCGGAAGCAACAGTTCAGAACTATCGTCGAGATATTTGGCCGCGTAACTGTAAAACTCGCGCGAGGGAATAACTTCACCCGGCACGGAGGCAATGGGGTCATCATTGCCCAATACGCTAACCTCTATCTCTCTGGCCCGGTCTACGCCCTGCTCAACAATCAATTTGCGGTCATACCGGGCCGCATCGTCCAGCCCAACTCGCAATTCGGCCTGGTTTTTGGCCTTGTGGATACCAACGCTGCTGCCCAAATTAGCCGGTTTTACAAACAACGGGTAGTTCAAATCTGCTTCGCATTCAGCCATCACGTCTTCCGGGTCGGTTTGCCATCGATGTCGCAGAAAAGTAAGATGAGGCACAATAGGCAGCCCGTGAGCCTCAAAAATATTTTTGCAAATGGCCTTATCCATCCCCACCGCGCTGGCTGCTACACCGGCCCCCACGTAAGGGAGGCCAACCAACTCCAAAAATCCCTGCACCGTGCCGTCTTCGCCAAAAGGGCCATGCAATATGGGAAAAACCACGTCGAGCGGGCCGGTTTCAGAAATGGGTAAAGTTAACGCATTTTCAGCCGATTGCTCAACCCGTTTCAAAAAATCTTCAACAACGGGATGCCCGGCTGCCGCATCTAAAAGCTGCCGGTGAATATTTCCCCCGGCCAGCCACTGACCGGCTTTGGTAATGCCGATGGGTACAACCTCATATTTGTCCTTATCAATCGCATTCATGATGCCTTGGGCAGAAGCCAAACTGACCTCATGCTCGCCGCTGCGCCCGCCAAAGAGAATGCCAACTCGCACTTTTTTACCGTATTTTTTGGCCGAACTCATCAATCACCTCTATCTCTAGCTCTAGCTTTATCCCAAACTTGGTTTCGACGGTTGCTTGAGCAATTTCTATTAACGCCAGCATATCGACGGCTGTAGCCCCGCCCAGATTTTGAAAAAAATTGGCATGAACAGGCGAAATTTGGGCTTGTCCAATTTGATGACCTTTTAAGCCTGCCGCTTCTATCAAGCGACCGGCGTAATCTCCGGGCGGATTTTTAAACATGCTGCCCATTGTTGCGCCGGACGGCTGGCTGCTTTTTCGCCGCTCATTAAATACATCCATTTGGGCTTGAATCTCTTCCACGGGAGCCTGGGTCATTTGCAACTCAGCCTGCAAAACAACCCAACCCGCGCCGCCTTTGCCCTTTTTTTGTTTCAGGTGCGATACGCGGTAGCCATACTCAAACCAGTTCACCGGCTGCCAAACCCGCTCTCCGTCCGGCGAGAGCAGTTCGGCGCGAATTAGCGCAGCGGCTATGTCGCTGCCGTAAGCGCCGGCATTGTTAACAATCGCCCCCCCCATTGTGCCGGGGATACCCGCCGCCCATTCTAACCCGCTCAACCCCGCTTTAGCGCAGCGGCGGGCCAAACTGGGCAAAACCGCGCCGCTTTCCACAATTAAAGTTGTCGACTCGCCTACCTCTGCCGGCGATGGAAAATGGACCTGATTAGCCCGATTTTCAATCACCAGCCCCCGAATACCCGCGTCGCCAATAAGCAGATTGGCCCCTGCGCCAAGCATAAAAACCGGCGTATTATGGTGTTGGGCCAACTTAACCGCTTCAATCAACTCAGCCAGACTATTTACCGGCAACCACACGTCTGCCGGTCCACCTAAGCGAGAGGCGGTGTGCCCGGAGAGCGGTTCGTCTCGGCGCGGTTTGTTGCCAAAGGCGACAATCAGCGCCTCAATAAATGGCTTCAGCGCCCAGTCCGCCCTGTTGTCAGGCAACCCTGGAGGGGACATCCCACTCTTGGAGTTTGCGTATAATCCGGCGCACCAGCGCTTGCCGAGCGGCGCGTTCTTTGGTCAATGCTTTAAAGCGTTCGGCCTCGACCTGTTCGGCGGGGGTTAAGGTTGGAGATCGGAGATTGGAAATGGACAATTGCTCTTTTACCGCTTCTGGGGAGGGTATTACGCGTTTCTTTCCGCTTTTGACCAACTTAAGTTTTTGTTTAGTCACTGGTTGCTCCTAAACTCTTTGTAATTAGGTAATTAGTAAATAGTAATTTAACCAATTACTATTTACTAATTACCGGCATCGTTTATGCCTGTAAACACAGCCAGCCGGTGTAGGTTGGGTTGAGCGATAGAGAAACCCAACTGTTGGGTCTCATACTTCGACCCAACCTACTATTTTCTAAAAGCTGAAGCGCTGAAATGCTACGCCCCACGCAGCCTTTCCAAAACCCACTCCCCAACCTGATAACCATCGCCCGCGCCTAGCGTGAGCAGCACAGCCGGGGCAGTCAAGTGGGTTGACAAGTAATCGGCGGTCTCGACCAGCGGGCCAATGTAACGTGTGTCAGGATGCGTCATACGGTCAACAATATCCCGGCTGTTGACCAGCCCCTCGTCACGTTCACGCGAGGCGTAAATATCAACCACAATTACGTGGTCGGCGTTGCCAAAAGCGCCCACAAAATCATCCAGCAGCGACATGGTGCGACTAAAGGTGTGAGGCTGCAACACCGCCCAAATGGGGCGCTTGCCAAAACGGGTGCGGGCGGCGGCCAGCGTCGCTTTAATCTCGGTGGGGTGATGGGCGTAATCATCAATAACGGTTATCCCGTTGACCTCGCCTTTCAGCTCAAAACGGCGACCCACCCCTTTGAATCGACCCAGAATTTCAGCGGCTTGTGGTAAATCAACGCCTTGATGATGAGCTACAATTAACGCCGCCAAAGCGTTACAAACATTGTGTAATCCCGGCACGGCCAAAGATATTGCGGCAACCGGACGGCCGGCAACCTGGGGACACAGCGCCTTAAAATCGTATCCGCCGCGCCGGTTAGGTTCAAGATTAACTGCCTGCCAATCATTTTCCGCTTGCAGGCCATAGGTAACTACTTTGGCCGCGCTGTGTTGGACAACTTCCCGCACGCCGGGCGCATCGCCGCAGCCAATGATCAGGCCGTTGGCGGAAACAAGTCGCACAAAATCTACAAAAGCATCTCTGAGATCGGTGAATGTGGGAAAGATATCGGGATGGTCCCACTCCACAATAGTTACAACAGCCACTTCCGGGCGCAGGCCCAGGAACATGTGGTCATACTCGTCGGCCTCAATAACAAAGGCCCGACCCTGACCGGCGGCTGCATTGGTCTCCATTTGCGGCACAAAGCCCCCCACAATATAGCTTGGGCGTCGGCCCGACTCTTGCAGCACAAAGGCCGTCATAGCGGTGGTGGTGGTTTTGCCGTGCGTTCCGGCAATGGCAATGCCGCTTTGGCCCTGCATCATTTGCCCCAACCATTCAGCCCGTTTGGCGACGGTTAATCCGCGCCGCCGCGCTTCCAGCAGTTCCGGGTTATCCGGCCCAATAGCCGATGAAACGACCACGGCATCCAGGTTATCGCTCAGGTTTTCGGCCCGGTGGCCGATGAAGACATCGGCTCCCATTTCAATCAACCGCGCCGTGGCAGCCGAGGCTTGCATATCGGAGCCGGAGACGCGATATCCCTGTTGTAAAAGAACGGTGGCAATGGCGGATAATCCCGCTCCGCCAATGCCAATCAGGTGAATGTTTGGCATAACTTTCCCGGTAAATCATCAAGCATATTTGGTAACTGTTCAGCTATTTTCTAACAAAGGTTCTGTATGTCGGTAATTGGTAATTAGTAAATAGTAATTGGTAATTAGTAAGCCGCTTCACTTAAGTAATTTGGGCTAATTACTATTTACCATTTACTAATTACCCGCAAGATGTGACCTTTATTTGGTCAAGCTGAAAAGCCACCATATTTGTATACCTACTCCACTATTCTCACCGGCGTTACAGGCGGATTTGGCTGGACCCTACCTCGTGGTACGGGGCTTTGGTAGAAAGGCGGAATCTTAACCGCTATTTTGCTGCCATCTTTATTACTGGCTATACCAACCCTGGTTTTAAGAACTGAAATTAGCATTACAAGGCCAATGCCTATCACCACCCAGGGTATCACGCTATCCAGTATGGTATAATTGGGTAAACCGGTGGCCTGAATAGAAACATCTGTTGAAGCGGGGCCAAAGGCGCTACCTCCAGCTAAAGTTATGGTTGAATTATGCACTTCTTGCCCCGGCAAAGCGCGTCCATCCAGGTATTCTCTAACCAGACCAAGAATAAGAAACCCATTGAACCCTCCTACCAGCCCGCCCAATACTTTTCCAATACTTGTTGGTTGATGTCCAAAATTAACTTGACCAAATAAGATGGCTGCTCCAACAACCAAAAGCAAGATTGTCATCCACGTTTCCGGATTGGTGGCGTCAATCTGAAAGACGCCACTACTGTTGGCGCCGGTTGCAAAAATGCCTCCCAAAATATTATTGATAACCTGCGCAATGTTGCCCGGAATATAGCGCCAGATTGTAGCAATCAGGCCATTAGAAAAATCTATAAAGCTCTCGGCCCACGTGGGATTTTGCAGAAAAAAGATAAGGGCGGCCAGCACAACTGTGGTGACGGCTTCTTTCCACCATCCCCTGGAAAACCCTGAGATGACAAAATAACCAACAACAAAGTAAGCGATGATTGTCCAATTAATTGCCATAATAGCTCACCTTTCGTACCACCCGATTTTTAATTAAAAAATCAAAAAAGCCGTTTTTATTTCTTGGGTGGGGGAGGAGGCATGACAACAACTCCCCTGTATCCATAAGGTACTTTGTAATTTATCCTTCTGAAACCTTTGTTGCTATGCAAGCCAACCCGGTTTCTTAAAACAGCAAAAAAGATCAAAATGCCGACGCCAACAATTACCCAGGGCAAAAAACTATCCAGAATTGTAAAATCGGGCATTTGTGTTGTCCTTATAGCAACGCCTGACGAAGCCATGCCAACCACTTGTCCCCCCCCTGCAAAGGCAATCTCCGTTGCGGGGCTATCGCCAATGGGCAAGTTACGACCATCCAGATATTCTCTGACCAGGCTAAGGATGAGAAACCCATTTAGCCCTCCAATCAACCCGCCTAGCACACTGCCTGTAGCTGTAGGCGCATAACGAAAGCCGTGTTGTATAATTCCGCCAGGCAGCGTAGAGCGCCCCAGCAAGATGGCAACCGCAATAACCACAATTAAAACCATCAACCAGGTGCTGGGATCACCGGCATCAAATTGCAACGCGCCGCCTCCTGTATCAACTGCAAAGACGGTTCGCATGGTCGAATCGACTGTAGGCAGTAGAGAGTTGGGGATAAAGTCCCAAACGGAGGCTAAAATGTTATTAAAAATATCAATAGCCACCTGGGCCAGGTCGGGGTTCTGCAAGAAAAATATAAGTACAGCCAAGAATACCGTCACAACTGCCTCTTTCCACCAGCCCTTAAAAAAACCAGAGAGGGCAAAAAGACCGATGATAAAATAAGTTAACACCGTCCAGTTAAGTTCCATGAGTCTTTACCTCCAAAATCTCTTGAGCCAAACGCGCTGCGGCATCGGGTTTAGCCAGCGTTTGGCCGGCGCGCCCCATTGCCTGTAATTTCTCTTTGTCCGTTATCAG
Source organism: Chloroflexota bacterium (assembly GCA_024277275.1). Lineage (GTDB taxonomy): Bacteria > Chloroflexota > Anaerolineae > 4572-78 > J111 > JAJRVO01. Next base: position 33,691 of record JAJRVO010000336.1, on the reverse strand, counting down.
ATTGATGGTTACATCCTTTAAGTCTCGCTCTAAATCAGCGTCGTCAATAACTACGGCGGCTTGATGTTGAGCCAAATAATTTGCGTTTAAAGCCTGATGCGTGCCGGCGTAGGGATAAGGCGCTAAAATTGCGGGCAACCCCACCGCCGGAAACTCGCCCATTACGCTGGCCCCGGCCCTTGAAATAACCAGGTCGGCAGCCAATAGAGCCGCGGTCATTTCTGCGTGCAAGTAGGCCGAGACGTGATAACGCGCCCGTAAATCCGGCGGCAATTCTTCTCGACGCGCCAGCGCCCACTCCGCATCCAATTTGCCGCTAACGTGGACCACCTGACAAACCTCAAGATAGGCTTCTATCTGACCGGCCAGCGCCCGGTTGATGCTGCGCGCCCCGCGACTACCGCCAAAAACCAACAGGACCGGCAAAGAGCTGTTCAATCCCAGTTGTTGCCGGGCTGCGGCCTTTCCGGTTTTATCTGCCGGGTCGACACGCAACTCCGGCCTGACCGGATACCCCGTGACTACCGCCAAACCGGGTCGAAAGAATTTACGGGTCTCCTCGGTAGTGACGGCCACACGGCCGGCAAATCGAGCCAAAAATTTTATAGCCAAACCCGGCTCAATATCCGGCAGGTAAATGATAATCGGCACGCCGGACCGCCAGGCTGCCAGGGTGATGGGAACGCACACGTAGCCCCCCGTAACAAAAAGGGCATCCGGTTGAAAGCGCCGGATAAGGCGCCGGCTCTGACGGTATCCCCGGCTTAACGTCCACAAACTACCCAGGGCGGCTACCGGGTTTCTACCCCGCAGGCCCGCCGCCGATATTAATTCAATTTTTAAACCGGCCCGTTCTACCAGGGCCTGTTCCATGCCGCCAATGCTGCCAATCCATAAAAGTTCCGGCTTAACGCCCGCTTCAGCGCATTGCCGGTTTAGGCTTTGCAGGGCGGCTAACGCCGGATAAACGTGTCCCCCGGTTCCGCCTCCGGAAACCATTAACCTCACGGCGTCCCTCTTTCTTGGCCTGTTTGGCCGGCATTGTGCGGCGAGAGATAGCCAGCAGCAAACCAATACTGGCCATGCTAACCACCAGCGACGAACCGCCAAAGCTAATTAACGGCAGCGGCACGCCGGTAAAGGGCAAACTGGCCGTAACCACGCCCACATTAACAAGGGCCTGAAATATAAGGCTACAGGTAATGCCGGAAGCCAGCACAGTCCCAAAAGAATCTTTGGCGGCCAGGGCAATTTTAAAACCGCGATATGCTAAAAAAGTAAACAGGCCAATCACAACCAGGCCGCCAATTAACCCTAACTCTTCGCCTAAAATGGCAAAAATACCATCGGTGTGAGAGGCGGGAATGTAGCCAAATTTTTGGCGACTGGCCCCCAGGCCCAACCCGGTTAGCCCGCCCGACCCCAACGCAATTAAAATTTGGCGTATCTGGTAACCGTCGCCCATCGGGTCGCCGTTAAGCGGATCAAGAAAAGAGGTAATCCGGGACAGTCGATAGGCTGAGCGGGTAATCAAAATAAATAAGGTGCCGCCGCCCAAAAGACCGCTCACCATAATTTGCCATAAATTTCCGCCGGCAATAAAAAACATAGCCAGAGATGTAATTCCAATTAAAATAGCCGTACTCAAGTCTTGCTGAAGCACAATTAACCCGGTAATTAACCCCAATAAAATGGCAAATGGAATCAGGCCATAACTCACTTTACGAATTTTGTCGCCCTTTGACGACAGCCAGTCGGCAATGTAAATAACAATTACCAGCTTGCTAAGCTCCGACGGTTGAATGGAGCCGTTAAAAAGCCAGCGCTGCCCGCCAAAGCGTGCCTCGCCTATTAACAGCACCAAGCCCAGCAGCAGCATAGTAACGGCCATCATCGGAATTGAAAAGCGCCGCCAGGTATGATACTCAACGCGGGCCAAAACAACCAGGGCCAGCGTGCCCAGCCCCATCCACAACAGTTGCCGAATGAAGTAGTAGGTGGGTTGCTGATGCAGTTGGTAGCCCAGGGCAAAGGTAGCGCTGTAAATCATCATTAGCCCAACAATAAGTAGGGCGGCTACGGTAATCACCAACAAATAATCGTATTTATGTGGGTCTTCCGATTTTGATTGAGTCATTTACATACTCACAACGCCATCACCAACTCTGCAAAGCATTCGCCGCGTTCAACAAAATCGCTAAAGGCGTCGAAGCTGGCGCAGCCGGGCGAGAGCAAAACCACATTACCGGGTTGAGCCACTTGAGCGGCCACTTTAACCGCCTCTTCCAAATCCGGGCAGCGATGAACAACCGGGGTTGCCGTAGTAGTTGCTTCAGCACAAACAGAGTCGATTTCTCCGGCAATAAGTTCAGCCGCCTCGCCAAAAAGAATAATTTGACGGGTTCTGTGCAGCATTAACCGGGCAGCCTCTTCCCAGGGTAAATTTTTATCATAGCCTCCGGCCAATAAAACAATGGGTTCGCTAAAAGAGTACAGGGCGGCAATCAATCGCTCCGGAGAAGTGGCGATGCTGTCGTTGTAGTAGGCAACCTGATTATATTCTCTGACCAACTGCAAGCGATGGTCCACGCCTGTAAACGTAGTGACAACCTGCTGCATTGTCTCAATTGAGGCTCCGGCCTCTTTGGCTATTAAACAAGCAGCCAAAATATTATAGATATTGTGACGGCCGCGTAACTTTATTTCATTTATATTTACCAGCGTTTGCGGCTTGTCCTCCCGGTCAAAAAAAACAAGCGCATCATTTAAAATACCGGCCCCATTTGCTATTCGCGCTTCCTGGCTAAACCACCGCACTTTGGGGCCAAACTGGTTGCCAATGGTCCGGGTCATATCATTGTCCAACCCCATAATGATGACGCCGTTCACATCTTGATAGTCGATGATGGCTCGTTTGGCCAGCACGTAATGCTTCATAGAGGGATGGCGATCTAAGTGGTTGGGCGTAATATTGAGAATAGCGCCTATAGGCGGACTCCAATTATCAAGCAATACAGCCAACTGTTGTGGGTTGTCAGAAGGTATGCCTGCTACGTCAACCGCTTTATTGAGTCGAGCATGGAAATATTCCAACTGAAAGCTGCTTAACTCTATGACGACGATGTCGTCCGGTTTTATCTGCTCAACCGCCTCAATCAGGGGGCGACCAATATTACCGCCAACCCAGGTTTTTCTGCCGCTAACCTCCATAATTTTACTCAGGAGGGTGGCAGTGGTGGTTTTTCCACTAGACCCGGTAACAGCCAGGATAGGAGCCGGACAGAGATGACAAAAGAGCCTGCTCTCCGTACTCAACGGGATTTTTTGCGATACGGCTTGCCGCAAAAATGGAACTTCCAAAGGCACGCCGGGACTGACAAAGAGAATATCAGCCTCATCCAACAAAGATAAAGGATGCTCGCCAAGAACCAGTGAAATACCGGCTTCTTGCAAAGCAGCCGTTGTATCTCCTAATTGTGCTGCAGATCGCAAATCGGTGGCTGTAACCGGCAGGCTGTACCCGGCTAAATAAGTTGCCAGAGCCGTACCCTCCCGGCCCAAACCCATAACCAAAACCTGCAAACCCGACAGCATGCTTATGTCTGCCATGGTCACGATCTTCACAAGAATCAACTGTAACGGTTCGCCTTGTGCTCGCAACGGGGTCCGCAACCCACGTCTCAGGCCCATAGGCACCGGGGCGTGGACCCGGCCAGAGCAAGTAACGGCCAAAAGACGAACAGCACGAGTTTTGAGTTAAGCGAGTGAGCGATACCCGTAATTACGGTTATACTTTTTTAACTCACCAAAGTATCTTCTCAATAACTTGGGGGTAATAGGGAAATGCAGATTGCAATCTGCACTCCGCCCCGGATTATCGAGAAGTTACTCACCAAACTCATTAAACTCATTAAACTTTATTAAGCTGCCAATTCTTGAGGCGCGACCCAAAGCATCTGGGATTCTTGTTGTTCGGGCATCAGCAAATTATCGTCAAGAATAGCCTGAACAACCTCATCCAGAGTGGTCAGGAGCAAGCCGGCTTTGTTGCGATAGTGCCGAATGCCTCGCGTCAAATCCTCGTCAATGCGAGCCACCAGGTCTAAAGCTGCGTAATACGTTGCTTCTTTCTCGCTAACTCTGGAAGGCTTAACCAGCTCCGGATACACGCGAGATGTTCTATGCCGTTGATTGTGATTTAAGCTTTGCACTTTAATAAATCCTCCTCATTTACAAAGTTGATACTTTTGATACATAACTTCAAGTTTCAGGTTTCGGATAAAAACCTGCCTTATCAAATCAGGGCCAGGGCAATCCCCAACATTGCCGACAAAATACCAATGAGCCAGAAGCGTTGGGTTACATGCGTTTCAGACCAGCCCAGTAATTCAAAATGATGGTGCAAAGGGCTCATCTTAAAGAGACGTTTGCCGCCAGTCATCTTAAAATAACTCACCTGCAATATCACCGAGATTGCCTCGGCCATAAAAACAAAACCTACTACCGGCAAAAGTAACCATTGCCCGGTCATTAAGGCTACTACGGCTAAGGTAGCTCCAACAGCCAAAGAACCGATGTCGCCCATAAAAAGTTCGGCTGGGTGAGCGTTGTACCACAAAAAGGCAAACAAGGCTCCTACAACGGTAAAAACAAAGGCCACCAGCCAAATTTGTCCCTGCAAAAAGGCAATAACGCCATAAGCCGTAAAAGCGACAGCGGCAATGCTACCCGCCAGGCCGTCTAAACCATCCGTTAAATTGACTGCGTTAGATGTGCCGACAATGATGAACATAGCCACCGGGATATAAAGCAAACCAATTTCAACCTTCTCTTGAATTCCCGGAATGGCGATACTCCGTAAACCCAGGGCATAATGTAGAAAAAGCGCAGTTGCTAATGAAAAAATAATTTGCCACAACAACTTGTATCGCCCTAAAAGGCCGGTTGAAATCACTTTTACGCCCATCAAATCGTCAACAGCGCCCAGAGAGCCAAACGTAATCATCACGCCGATAGGTACCAAAATGGATTGACCGATTAGATTAAAACCCAGTAAATTGGCAATGTTCAACACCCCGGTAATAACCAGCACCGGGATTAAGATCATCAGGCCGCCCATAGTTGGCGTGCCCGTTTTTACCTGATGCGTACTTGGCCCCTCAATTCTGATGCCCTTGCCAATACGCAGCCGCTTTAACAAGTTAATAAGCGGGCGTCCCCAAATAACAGCCAGCAAAAACGAGATTGTGCCTAATGTTAGTGAGTACGCCATTTACTGACTGCCTTTTTGGTGGTTAACTCGTTTCTAAGGAATGGTGATTAAATAACTTACCCAATTGGCGTGATGAGTGATGCGTGATGCGTGAAAAGCAGTTTTATCACGCATCACGCATCATTCATCATCGGGCAAAAGGAAAATGGGAAAGTTAATCAATTCTCAATCCTAAGTAGTTTGCTGTCCGGCTTCAGATTGCTTTTTGTTTCTTTGGCCCGCTACTTGTTACAGTCAAAGCCGACACAATTTCACTCATTTTCCGGGATAGAGACCCTTTAATTAAAACAATATTCTCCGGTTCCAATATTCCTGTAAGATAATCGGCTGCCGCCTCATTGTTTTCAAGTTCCAGAATAGAGGATGGGTTCAAGCCGCAAGCCCGGGCCTCTTCGGCGGCAATTTTTGACCTGGGGCCAATAACCACTAACAAATCAACGATGCCGGCGGCTCGACAGCCAACTTTGCGGTGGCCTTCTTCCTCATAACTGCCCAACTCCATCATATCGCGTAACACCGCAATTTTTTTGGTTGCGACCAGGTCGTCAAGCAAGTTAAGGGCCGCAATTGTTGAAGCCGGGCTGGCATTATAGGTGTCGTCCAACACCGTAGACCCATTGGGGCCGGGCGTCGCCACCAAACGTAGCTGAGAAGAACTGGGCAACGCTTGCAACCCGGCAATAATCTCTTCCCAGGCCAAACCCTCTTCCAGGCCAACCAGCGCAGAGCGTAAAGCGTTGTGAACGCTGTGTCGCCCCAGCAAAGGGATACGAGCGTGAATAGTTTCATCCCCGTGATGAAACACAAACCGAATGCCTTCCAGTCCGGCGCTAACCACATCGCCGGCCCACAAATCTGCTTTGGGCGATAACCCATAAGTTAAAACGCGAGCTTGAGTTTTAGCCGCCATTGGCAAAACCAGCGGGTCATCATAATTAAGAATAGCCACGCCGCCTGTGTCCGGTTCAGAGGTAGAAGAGGCCGGAAGAGCCTGTACCAATTCTGACTTGGCTTGAACAATTCTTTCCATTGTCCCTACCCGCTCCAGGTGAACCGGCCCTACATTAGTTACTACACCCATTTGCGGGCGGGCTATTTTGCACAAAAGCTCTATTTCTCCGATGGCGTACATACCCATTTCCAGAACAACATACTCATGGTTAGCATTTAGGTTGAGCAAGGTTAAGGGCAACCCGATTTCATTGTTGTAATTGCCCTCGCTTTTGAGCGTCTTAAATCGGGTAGACAATATCGCCCAAACCAGTTCCTTGGTTGTACTCTTACCCACGCTGCCGGTAATCCCTACTATGCGTGGATTAAATTTGTTGCGCCAAAACGCGGCCAACTGCTGCAACCCCTTTAAGCTATCTTCAACCTGAATGCAAATTGGCAAGTTGTCGACAATTGACGCCCACTGTTCCGGGTCAGTTCGACCAACCTCGATGGTTTGCCCCTGGTCGTACAGAGAGGCCACAGGTTGATGTGTAATGGCCGCTATGGCTCCTTGCTTAAACGCTTGCTCAACAAATTGGTGACCATCCGTTTGCTCGCCGGGTAAGGCCACAAAGAGCGAACCTGCCTGGGCCTGGCGCGAGTCAATAACAACATCACTAATAATTGACGCGGCTTGTATTCGATTTCCGGTTAAGCCTTCGATGACGTCGGCCAGAGTTAAGCTACTCAAGTATCAAATCACCAGATTTTTCAATTAACAATGAACAATTAGTAATTAACAAATGGTTTGGGTGTGTTTCAAATGAGTCAAAAAGCGCCGCAGGCCGGGGGGCTTGGGGGGTAGTTCCCCCAATTTCTCCCCTCTCCGACTTAAATGAAACACACCCAAATGGTTTGTGTTTCAAACCGGATATTTGAAAACAAATTCTCAGATAAACTTATCTACTGCCCTGCCTGGGCTAAACGCACATCGTCTGGGGGGATGTCGAGCAGAACAACCATTTGCTCGGCAATACGGTTAAAGGTAGGCGCGGCTGTTTGGCTACCCCACTTGGACGTGCTTGGGCGATCAATAATCACCAGTATCATCACCTGCGGGTCATCGGCGGGCAGATATCCTCCAAAGGAGGTTAACGTGAGCGTGGGGTGATACCCGCCCGGCACAGGGATTTGGGCCGTGCCGGTTTTACCCGCTACCTGATAGCCCGGCAGCAAGGCTTGAGAGTTTGCCCGTTTTAGCGCATTAACCAGCATGTTGGTTAAAGTATGGGCCGTGTCTGCCGATACCACCCGCCGAACAACAATTGGCTTTACCTCAACGCTCCGTTCGCCATTTGTAATGCGTTGTACGGCATACGGCTTCATTAACAGGCCATTATTGGCAACGGCGGCTATGGCGGCGGCAGCCTGCACCGGCGTTACGGCAATCCCCTGCCCAAACGAGTTTGTGCCCAGGTCGCTTTCATGCCATGTTGCGTCTTTAGGTGTTTTTAAAGTGCCGGGACCCTCATTTTCCAGGTCTATCTCAGTTAAGCGGCCAAAACCAAAACGCTTCACGTAGGTATAAAATCGGTCTTTGCCCAATGCCATCGCGACTTGAGCCGCGCCAACATTCAGGCTTTTTGCCAGCACGTCTGTCATATCTACGTTGCCGTGTCCCTGGCGGTCCCAATTGTAAATAACCCGCCCGCCAATTTCAATCAATCCGCCATCGTAAATAATTCCTTCGGGACCAATAACCCCGGCGTCCAGACCGGCCGCCATAGTGATAATCTTAAAAACCGAGCCGGGTTCATACTGCTCGCTAACGTTTGGGTCGGCAAAAAGGCTGTTGTCGCTAACGCTAAAGGTGTTGGGGTCGTAATCGGGATAGCCGGCCATCGCCAAAATAGCCCCGGTTTTGGGGTCTAAAACAACCACTGACCCGCCCTGAGCCTGATACTGCCTAACCGCGTTTTCAAGCTCTTGTTGAACAAGACTTTGAACAGTTCTATCGATGGTCAAGTACAGCGTGGCCCCACTCACCGGCGGCACAAAATGGCTGACCGCTAACGGAATCATCTCGCCAAAGGGGCTGCGCTCGCCGGCTTGAAGGCCCGGCTTGCCTCTCAACAGGGTGTCGTAATAACCCTCTACGCCGTAAAAGCCGTTGCCGTTATTATTTACAAAGCCCAGCACATGCGCGCCCAGATGCCCTTCGGGATAAACCCGTTTGGGTCTTGGCTCTACTTGCAGACCTGTCAAGTCCCATTCAAAGATGGTTTCACCCACAGATTGAGAAACACCGCCGGCAATCGGCACCCAGGGTTTTTTGCTGGTCAACCGTTGCAAAATTTCCTCGCGCGACATATCAAGAAGCGCATCTAAACGGTCGGCTGTAACAGGTGGGTCGCTAACAATTTTTGGACTGACCGAAATATCGTACTCAATTAAATCGGTTGCTAACAAGTATCCGGAGCGGTCTCTCACTTCACCCCGACGAGAGGGAATGACCAATTCATCCTGGTGCTCGGCTTCAGCCCAGGCCACAAAGCGGTAATGCTCTACAACTTGCCAGCGCACAAGCTGACCAATTAACACCAGGCCGGCCGCGCACATAACGGCCATTACAGTGTATATTCTGTACTTTGAGTGTTCCATCGGTCTCGGTTATCGGTTATTAGTAATCAGTAATTGGTAATTGGTAATTGGTAATTGGTAATTGGTAATTAGTAACGAGTAAAAACTGGTCACTGATTACTGATTACTGATTACTGATTACTGATTACTGATTACTGATTACTGATTACTGATTACTTTTTGCTACTCACTCTCAAGCCAGGCGGCAAAGGCGTCCAGTTTTTCGACCCACCACCCCGGGCTTTCAACCTCAACGGCATAGGCGTCTATGCTGCTTTCTATGTGTGTAGCGCCGTACAAAGTGGCTTCTGACTCTAATGGCATTGGGTAATGGGTAACGGGTAGATACTCAAAACCTGTTGTGGGTTCAAACCCAATGTCGCGAGCGCGGGCTTCAACTCGAGAGAGAGCTTCCAGTTCGGCAATTTCCAGGGACAGGGAAGCGTTTTGATTTTTAAGCTGATCAAGTTCCACCCGTAGTTCGTCAATACGATAACTGGTAGTTGTGACAGCGCTGGCCTGGCTAAGATACAACCAGCCAACCAGGCTAAAAGTCGCCAAAAGCAATAAAAATCCCAGGGCAGCCTTACTATCTAATCGCCACGGCAGTTGACGAATGACGTTTTCTGGTCTAAGGCTAATCATGGTATTACTTGACATAATGTTACACTCTTTTTAACTCAACAACCCGCAGCTTTGCGCTACGGGCCCTGGGATTTGCATCTATCTCCACAAAACTGGGAGTTATTGGTTTTTTGGTTATAATGTTTACAAGCGCTTTATGTTTACAAGCGCAGATAAGTTGTTCCGGCGGGCAAATGCAATCCTGAGCCTCTCGCCTAAAGTATTGTTTTACAATTCTATCTTCCAGCGAATTAAAGCTGATAACGGCCAGCCGTCCGCCGGGTTTGAGTTGATTAATGGCCTGGGGCAAAACCCGCTCTAAGGCGCCCAACTCATCATTCACGGCTACTCGAAGCGCTTGAAAAGTACGCGTTGCCGGATGAATTTTGCGTTTACCGCCGCCCTTGCCCCGCTTGCCGCGTTTGGCAGGGATGGCCCCGGCAACAATCTGAGCTAACTCTGCCGTCTGCCAAATAGGGCGGGCCTTGACAATGGCCCTGGCAATTCGACGGCTGCGAGGCTCTTCGCCATATCGATAAATCAGGTTAGCCAATTCATCCTGCGGCAGGTGGTTAACCAGGTCGGCAGCCGTTTGGCCGGTAAGCGGGTCCATCCGCATATCCAGCGGGCCATCGTACTGAAACGAGAAACCTCGCTCCGGCCGCTCAAGCTGCATAGACGAGACGCCTATATCAAGCAAAATGCCATCAGCCCGCGGGATTTGATATTGCCTGACCGTTTGATCCAGCTTTTCAAAGTTTGTATGAAGGAGGTGAACTCTATCGCCAAACTCAGCTAAACGATTGCGAGCAATTTCCAGCGCGCTTTCATCCTGGTCAAAACCAAACAGGCGTCCATCCGGCGCTGAATCGCCCAGAATAGCGGCGGCATGGCCGCCGGCCCCAACCGTTCCATCAATATAAATACCGCCGGATTGTGGTTGCAAGGCCTTTATAACTTCTTGTAAAAGGACCGGTGTATGCATTTGCTCTTGACATGCGCTACGGATCACATATCAAGAAAATGTGTCACCTAACACCTATTACCTGACACGTGACACCAATGGTTGATACCTAAATGTCAATCCCCAACTCGTGCAACTGGGCCACAACGGCCTCAGGGTCTTCCTTAACTTTAGAGAAGACATCGTTCCACTTGGTTGGGTTCCAAATCTCTACTCGATTCATGACCCCGATAACCGTGGTTTCACTTTGAATACCGGCGTGTTAACGCAAATTTTGAGGGAGAAGAACCCGCCCTTGACGGTCGGGAATGGAGTCGAAAGCGCTGGAGAACATAAAGCGAGCAAAATTGCGAGCAGCCTGGTTGGTGGTGGGCATAGCGCCAATCTTCTGCGCCAGTTGTTCCCACTCGTAGCGAGGATAGGCCCACAGGCAGCCATCCAAGCCGCGAGTAATGACAATTCCGCTCTCAAGCTCATCCCGAAATTTGGCCGGAATTGTCAATCGCCCTTTATCATCAACTGTATGCGCAAATTCGCCTAAAAACATAAGCTAAGGGACCTTTGGATAGAGTGGGGGGTTTTCTCCCACTAAAAGGTTTAGAACAAGCGTTCTATTCCCACTTTACCCCACTTTACCCCACAATGTACCCCATTATAACCCACTTTACCCCACCTGTCTAGTCGGCAAATAAATTTTTAAGGTGGATTTGTTTGAAGTTGCGTGTCTTCTAAAAAATTTGGGGGTGTTGATCCACATACAAACGTTTATATGCTGAAACTTTGCGGCTGAAATTGAAGTGGTTTATAATGGAGCACTTTGGGGGTAATCGGGGCTAATGCCAAACAGATAGCCCCCTTTTTAGATGGAAGGAGATATTGAGTGCGGGCATTAATTACAGGCATCACTGGTTTTGCGGGAGGACACCTGGCTCAAATTTTATTAGATCGCGATGATGAAGTATTTGGAGTGGCCCATGATAAGGGATATGGTTTAGACCACTTAAGCCAAATGATAACGCCGGTTATTGCTAATCTGTGTGACGCAGACGTAGTTGATCAAGTGTTAAACCAGTGTCAACCCGATGCCATTTATCACCTGGCCGGACAGGCGTTTGTGCCTACGGCCTGGGTTGATCCGTGGGCAACAATGGAAAACAATATTCGGCCGCAACTTAATATTTTGCAGACTATGGTCAGGCAAAAATCTAAGACGCGCCTGTTAATTGTGGCCTCTAACGAGGTTTACGGCCTTGTGCAAAAAGACCGCCTTCCGGTAAAAGAAGACACTCCGCTCCGCCCCCATAACCCCTATGGGGTGAGCAAGGCCACCCAAGACGTTTTGGCCTTGCAATATCATTTAAGCCATGGCCTTGATGTATTACGCATCCGGGCTTTTAACCATATTGGGCCGCGCCAAAGCCCATTTTTTGTCGCGGCCTCTTTTGCCAAACAAATCGCCGAGATTGAAGCCGGGTTGAGCGAGCCTGTAATTTGGGTGGGCAATCTGGAAGCGCAGCGAGACTTCACCGATGTCATCGACGTTATGCGAGCCTATGCGTTACTGGTTGAGCATGGCGCGCCGGGCGAAGCTTACAACGTAGGCACAGGCAAAGCCTACTCCATTGAATATTTGTTGGAGGTATTGCTCAGCTATACCGATATCAAGATTAGTATTAAGCCGGACCCGGAACGTATGCGCCCTTCTGATGTACCGATTATCTACGCAAACAACAGCAAATTACGCGAACAAACAGGCTGGAAACCCATCTATAAGTTTGAAGACAGCCTGCGGCGCGTCCTTGATTATTGGCGCGAAGATGTAAAAACAAAATCACAAAACACCGGCAATCAGTAACCAGTGACCAGTGATCAGTTGACTACAATTACTGATTACTGACTACCGATTACTGATTACTGACTACCGATTACTGATTACTGACTACCGATTACTGATTACTGACTACCGATTACTGATTACTGACTACCGATTACTGATCACCGATTACTGATCACGGGAGAATTTTATGAGTAAAAAAACGGCCTTAATTACAGGCATTACAGGTCAAGATGGCTCTTATTTGGCCGAATTTTTATTGGAACAGGGATATAATGTCATTGGGATGGTACGTCGCAGCAGCACTGTAAATTTTGACCGCATTGCCCACTTGCAAGAAGTGGAGGCGCTGGAGATAGTGCAAGGCGATTTGCTTGACCAGATGTCGCTGGTTGATATTTTGCGCGACCACCACCCGGACGAAGTTTATAATTTGGCCGCCCAATCTTTTGTACCCACCTCATGGCGACAGCCGGTGTTGACCGGCGAGTTTACCGCGCTGGGCGTGACCCGGCTGTTAGACGCCATCCGCATTGTCAATCCCGAAACCCGCTTTTACCAAGCCTCCTCCAGCGAAATGTTTGGCAAAGTGCGAGAGGTTCCACAAAACGAAGACACCCCTTTTTATCCGCGCAGCCCCTACGGGGTAGCTAAAGTTTACGGTCACTGGATTACGATCAACTATAGAGAAAGCTACAACCTGTTCGCCTGTTCAGGCATCCTTTTTAACCACGAATCTCCCCGCCGAGGATTAGAGTTTGTTACCCACAAAGTTACTTATGCCGCCGCCCGTATCAAGCTGGGTCTGGCCAATGAGTTACGTCTGGGCAACCTGGAATCCCGCCGGGACTGGGGCTACGCCGGCGATTACGTAAAGGCTATGTGGCTGATGCTTCAACAAAACGAGCCGGATGATTACGTCATCGCTACCGGCGAAACCCACTCGGTGCGCGAGTTGTGCGAGGTAGCCTTTAGCTACCTTGACTTAAATCACGAAGATTACGTTGTTGTTGATGAGAAGTTTTATCGCCCCGCCGAAGTAGATTTGCTCATTGGCGATGCCGGTAAAGGGCAGGCTAAATTAGGCTGGGAACCTGCCGTGAGCTTTGAGCAACTGATCAAAATCATGGTTGACGCCGATTTGGAGGCCCTTCACGCCGAGGGACATCGCTGATTTGGTTGACACCGTCGCCCATTCCCGGTATAGTATTACCTCGCAACATTTGCGTTATCCGCGAGAATCATTTGTTCATTGTTAATTGCTCATTGTTAATTTGCGGCTTGCCGCGCTATAGTATTACCCTGCAAGGATGTGTTTCATTTCAGTAGAGCGGTATAGGAGTGCGGAATTCATTCCGCTTTTTGGGTTATTAGCAGAATAAATTCTGCACTACTCAACTCGTTTGAAACACACCCTCCTGTAAAATCTACTCAAGTATTGGGGATGATAAAGTATGAGTCTTGGCGCCCAAAACCCAAAAGCAGCATCAACAATATCGTCAGTTTCTACCCAAAAATCTGTTAGTTCTGCTATTAACCGCTGGTTTGAAAACCACTGGCTGTTAGGATTTAATACGGCCTGGGGAGTTTTTACTATCCTTCCCTGGCTGGGACCTATCTTTATGGCTCTGGGCTGGTATTGGCCCGGCAGAATTGTCTATTTCATTTACAATTTTTTCTGCCACCAATTACCGGAACGCTCGTGGTTTCTATTTGGCTCCGGATTCAGCCACAACCAAACCGAGATTGCCTCCGCCTGGGGTCGCACAGTGCCAGAAATAAGCAACGAGTTGGTGCGTCGCCAATTTATTGGCACGGCAGAACTGGGCTGGAAAGTGGCCTGGTCTGATAGAATGGTGGCTATGTACGGCAGCATTTTTCTGTTTGGCCTGCTTTACGCCATTTTGCGAGAACGGGGAATACGAGTCAAAGTTATGCATTGGGTCGTATTTCTTCTCTTTATTGCCCCTCTGGCCCTTGACGGCACTACGCACCTGATTAACGATGCCCTTCGCCTCGACTTTAGGCAAACCAACGAGTGGGCCGTTTTTATTACGGCCAACGCCTTTCCCGCTGAATTCTACGCTGACGACCTGTTTGGCTCTCTCAACTCCGTGCTGCGCATTATCACCGGCATCTTCTTTGGCTTTGGCGTAGTTGGCTTTTTATGGCCCATTATGGAGAGCGAGTTTTCCCCAAAAAAACATTTTTAAGAATCCAATTTTTCCAAGACTTCGCTTGGAAAACAAGGTGGCAAGGTTGCAGGGTAGCAGGTTCTGTAATTTGCAGCTTTACCACCCTGCACCTTTGCTCGATAATTTTTTATCGATGTAAAAGCCTAAAACGCTACATTATTCTCATTCAAAAGCTCCGCATTGGCGGGGTTTTTATTTTGGTTAAAGACTCATTTTCTGACACCGAACCCCTCACTGCTTGTTTAGCGCTATCCAAAATGTCTTTGGTCGATTTTTGTGATACAATAGGCAACAATTCCAAACATGGCTATGAGACCTGACAGGTTTCCAAAAAACCGGCCATTTCAACACAATTTACAATAGCAATACAGCAACTTGCTAAGATTATGTCAAAAATCTATCAGGTCTGGGTTTTGTTTGGAATTGTTATACACCAGGAGCAAGGTTTGTCTTTTTAGAGTGAGCAATGAGCAGAGCAACAATGATCACAACCTCAGGTTATCAGTTTGGCGATCTAATCCACGAAAGCGCTAACTCGTTGATCTATCGCGGGCGCCAGCGGGCGGATAACCAGCCGGTTATTTTAAAAACCTTAAAAGCGACCTACCCCTCGCCAGAGCAGATTGCCCGGCTTAAAACCGAGTACGAAATCATCCGCAGCTTAGACCTGGAAGGCGTGGTTAAAGCTTTAGCTTTAGAAAAAAACCAGCAGCGGTGGGTGATAGTGCTGGAGGATTTTGGCGGAAAATCTCTGGCGCAGTTAGGATTAGCCGGCAAATTGAACCTGGCTGATTTTTTATCCCTGACCATCAGAGTCACAGAAATTGTGGGGCAAATTCATCAGCGATACGTTATCCACCAAGACCTTAACCCGTCAAATATTGTAATTATTCCCCCAGACACGATTTCAGATTTTGGATTTACGATTTCCGGTTTGGACCAACCATCAGAAATCGCAAATCATAAATCTAAAATCGTAAATCAGCAGTGGCCGGTCAAAATCATTGACTTCGGCATTTCCACGGTATTCTCGCACGAGAATCCAACCCTGCATACTCCAAGCGTATTGAAAGGCACGCTGGCCTACATTTCACCGGAGCAAACCGGACGAATGAACCGGGCGGTGGATTATCGGGCAGATTTTTATTCGCTGGGCGTGACCTTTTATGAACTACTAACCGGACAACTGCCGTTTGAAAGCAACGACCCGCTGGAACTGGTACACAGCCACATCGCCAAACAGCCCACATCGCCACATAAGGTCAAACCCGCCCTGCCCCCCGCCCTCTCGGACATAGTAATGAAGCTGATGTCCAAAAATGCAGAAGAGCGTTACCAATCGGCGTATGGACTAAAAGCAGATTTAGAAGCGTGTTTACAGCAATGGCAAACCCTGGAACGAGTCGACCTTTTTCCACTAGGTCAACAAGATATCTCTGACAGGTTACAAATTCCGCAAAAGTTGTACGGACGAGAGCAAGAGCTTGAAATCTTGTCAACAGCTTTTGAGCAAATTAGCCCCCCCTCAATCCCCCCCAAAGGGAGGGAAGTTTCCTCTCAATCCAAAATCGAAAATCGAAAATCGAAAATCGACATGGCTTTGGTAACCGGATACGTAGGCATTGGCAAATCGGCCCTGGTTCACGAATTGCACAAGCAAGTAGCCCGTCAAGGCGGCTATTTTATCTCCGGCAAGTTTGACCAGTTTCAGCGCAATGTTCCTTATGTTTCGCTTATTCAGGCCTTTCACTCGCTGGCGCAGCAATTGTTAACCGAAAACGAAACCCAAATTGCCGCCTGGCAACAAAAACTACTGGCCGCACTTGGACCAAATGGGCAGGTAATTCTTGAGGTCATTCCCGAAATTGAATTAATCATCGGCCCACAACCCCCAGCGCCCGAATTAAGGCCGGTAGAGGCCCAAAATCGTTTTAATTTAGCGTTTCAAAACTTCATCAAGGTCTTTGCCCGGCCCAAACACCCCCTGGTCATTTTTCTTGATGATTTACAGTGGGCAGACGAAGCATCGCTGAAGTTAATTGAGCGGTTAATGACCACTGCTTCCGACAACATCTGCCTGTTTTTAATAGGAGCCTATCGAGATAACGAAGTGAGTGGGCTTCATCCGTTGCTGTTAACACTGGATGATATCAAAAAGACCGGCGCAATAATTAAGAACATCGAATTATCACCGTTGACCTTATCCCACGTTAGCCGGCTAGTGGCCGACACACTCCATGACCAGCCGGAACAGGTCGCTCCCCTGGCAGAATTAGTGCTGGACAAAACGGGGGGCAATCCCTTCTTTATAGGCGAGTTTTTGAAATCGCTCTATGTTGAGAAGCTCATTAGCTTTGACTATCAGCGCGGAAGCTGGCAATGGGATTTGGCGCAAATTCAAACCCGGGAAATTACAGATAATGTGGTTGAGTTGATGGCCGCCAAAGTGCAAAAGTTACCGCCAGACGCCCAAGAAGCATTAAAACTGGCCGCTTGTATCGGCCATCAATTTGATTTAGAGACTCTGGCAGTTGTCTCACAAAAGCCCCCGGCAAATGTAGCCGCTGATTTGTGGGAGGCAACCACAGAATGCTTAATCCTGCCTTTAAACAGAACGTACCCATTCCCGGAATTAGATGATCAAAGCGTGGTTATGGCAGAATACAAGTTTGCCCACGACCGGGTTCAGCAAGCCATTTACTCGCTTATTTCCGACACAGACAAACAGATTGTCCACTGGCAGGTGGGGCAACTGCTGCTACGGCATACGCTACCAGACAAGCGGGCAAACCGAATATTTGATCTGGTCAACCAGCTAAATCTAGGCCGGGTAATATGCGTTGAGCAATCAGAATGGGACGAACTGGCAGAATTAAATCTGCTGGCGGGTCAAAGAGCTAAAGCATCGGCGGCATACCAACCCGCATTAAATTACCTGAATATCGGCATTGAACTTTTAAACCTCTCACAATCCCCCCTCATCAAGGGCAGTGAAGAAGCAGGCAGTTGGGAGCGACAATATAACCTGTCGTTGCTGTTATATATAGAAGCAATGGAAACAGCCTATCTATGCGCCGACTTTGAGCAAATGGAGCGCTTTGCAGAAATTGTGCTGCAACAAGCCAAGACCTTGCTGGACAAAGTAAAGGTCTATGAAGTAAAAATGCTGGCTTACATTGCCCAGGATCAATTACAAGACGTGATAGACACAGCCTTACCCGTACTAAGAATGTTAGCGGTACGCTTTCCACGGGAGCCGAGTCAAGAGAATATTGCTCTGGCTCTACAAGAAATAGAGTTGGCTTTGGCCGGAAGACAGCCGGAGGATTTAGTAGCCCTGCCGGAAATGACAGACCCTTACAGATTAGCCGCAATGCGAATCCTGTCGATTGTCTCCTCGGCGGCCTCTTTTGGTATTCCCGGACTGTTACCGCTAATTGTATTTAAAATGGTTGCCTTCTCAGTAAAATACGGCAATGCGCCCGAGTCTACCCTGGCGTATGTCACTTATGGTTTAATTCTCTGCGGGCGCATTGGCGACATTGATGCCGGCCATCAATTTGGGCAAACGGCTTTAAGGCTGCTAAAACAGTTAAATGCCCAACAACTTAAAGCCAAGATGCTGTTTGGCCTCAACACCTTTGTTAGCCACTGGAAGAAACCCGTAAGAGCAAGCTTAAGCCCGCTGTTAGAAGCATACCGCAGCGCCCTGGAAACCGGCGACCTGGAATATGCCGCTCGTTCTATCTTTGTCTATGGCCTTCATTCCTATCTGGCCGGTCGGGAACTGGTCGAGCTTGCCCCGGAGATGGCCTTGCACAGCGAGTCGATTAAACAGCTTAAACAAGAACGAGTCCTGCGAATCAATGAAATCTATCGGCAGGTTGTCTTAAATTTAATGGAGGACACTGAACATCCGTACCGCTTAGGCAATAACCTACACGATGAGGAAAAACCCGATTCGTTGCAGGTTGATGAGACAACTAACAACATAGCTTTCGACATACATTTCAACCGGCTTATCCTCTGTTACCTGTTTCAGGAATACCCGCAAGCGGTTAAAAACGCAACCGCAGCGGCAAAGCATTTGGACGATGTAACCGCGATGCTATCTGTGCCTGTTTTCCATTTTTACGACTCGTTGGCTCATCTGGCTTTGCTCATAGAGTCCCCTGAAGAGAAACAAATTGAGCAAGAGCCTATACTGGACAAAGTAACCGCTAATCAGCAAAAGCTAAAGGAATGGGCCAACCATGCCCCTGTAAATCACCTGCACAAATTCTATCTGGTAGAAGCCGAATACGCCCGCGCTCTGGGCGCCGATGGGGCGGCCAGAGAATATTATGATCAGGCCATTGCTCTGGCTCAAGAAAACCAATATTTAAATGAAGAAGCCCTGGCCTACGAACTGGCGGGAAGATTTTATCTAACTAAAGGGCAAGCAGAGATAGCCCACGTTTACCTGCATAAGGCTCACTATGCTTACTTGCGTTGGGGAGCCTCCGGTAAAATCAAGCAATTAGAGACACATTACCCGGAGTTATTTGCCAAAATCCGGCCACGGCGTCTCGAGGCCAAATCCACAATACCCCTTACGCCCACCATTCACAGCACATCGGGCGCTCTAAGCGCCCTGGATTTAACCAGCGTCATCAAAGCCTCGCAGATTATCTCTAGCGAGATTGTGTTGAATACCTTACTATCAAAGATGATGGAAATTGTTATTGAAAATGCAGGAGCGCAAATAGGGTATTTGCTCCTGGAGGAAAGCGAAGCCTGGTCAATTGAGGCCTCGGGGGCTGCCAGCAAGGATGACGTCACTGTCCTGCAAGCCATCCCGCTTACGGTGGCGGCCTACGGGCGAAGGCCCATATTGCCGGGAGCCGTTATTAATTACGTCATTCACAGCCGGCAAAACGTGGTTTTAAACGACGCGACCCACGAGGGTCAATTTACTCACGACAGGTATGTTGTGGCTGCCCAACCCAAATCGGTATTGTGTATATCGCTGCTAAACCAGGGCAAACTCATTGGCATCCTCTACCTGGAAAACAACCTCACCACCGGGGCTTTTACCCCCGACCGCTTGGAAGTGCTGAACCTGTTATCTTCTCAAGCCGCTATTTCTATTGAGAACGCCCGTTTCTATGCCCATCAAGTAGAGTTGACCAAAGCCTACAGCCGTTTTGTGCCCCCCGAAATTCTGAACCTGCTCAACAAAGACAGCATTATGCAGGTTAAATTAGGCGACCAAATACAGCAAGAGATGACGGTTCTTTTTTCCGACATCCGCTCTTTTACCAACTTGTCCTAACAGATGACCCCGCAAGAAAACTTCAACTTTATCAACTCATACCTTAGACGGGTCAGCCCCATTATTCGAGACAATAACGGCTTTATCGACAAGTACATGGGCGATGCCATTATGGCCCTGTTTCCCGGTCAAACCAACGACGCAATTAAAACGGCCATTGCCATGCAGCAAGCCGTAGCCATTTACAATGTTGACCGGATTAACTCCGGATATCAGCCCATTACAATTGGCGTAGGGTTACATACAGGCCGGGTTATGTTAGGCACTATTGGCGAAGCGGAAAGGATGGAAGGCACGGTAATATCAGACGCTGTCAACCTGGCGGCCCGGCTGGAAGGGTTAACCAAAGTTTACGGGTCATCCATTATTGTCAGCGGAGAAATGATGTTCAGCCTTAATAATCCGATAAGTTATAATTTCCGCTTTCTTGACAAAGTAAAAGTAAAAGGCAAAGAGGAAGCAGTGTCAGTTTTTGAAATTCTGGATGGCGAGCCGGAAGAAATCAGGGAACTTAAGCTCCAGACCCAAACCGATTTTGAACGAGGGCTTCTTCACTACCACAGCCAGGAATTTGCCCAGGCAAAAGAGTATTTCCAAAAAGCCTTAACCGTTAATCCAGAAGATAAAGCGTCGCAACTATATCTACGTCGAGTAGAGAACTTTATTGAGTACGGCGTCCCCCCAGACTGGGAGGGCATTGCGATTTTAACCGAGAAGTATTAGCTAGCTCAAGTTGCCACCTATATATCCAAATCGGGGAGTATGCAGTAAGGAGTAGGGAGTAGGGAGAAAAACCCTTACTTCTTACTGCCTACTCCCTACTTCCGATATCTTTGGCTCAGAAAGGTTGATTTTTTCGACTTTTGTCGGACCAGGTAGCAACTTGGATTATCAATAATTTTAATCGCCGCTTCATATCTTTGGGCTATACTTCACAATCATCAATAAATCGTTAAGCAACCTTCAAAACAGATGAGCACAGAAACCCAAAAACTCCCCATCTCTCCGCATCAGGCTATAGACGACAGCCAACAAGCTCCGCCTTTCTCCATTAAAGCCGCCTTCATTGCGCGACAAGCCATCTTCAAGTTAGCCTTACGCAATATGACTACGCGCAGGTTGCGAACATTGCTCACGTTGGGCGGCGTTATGTTGGGCGTGGCCGTAGTGCTGGCTATCAACGTCACCAACGATAGCACCCTTGACTCCGTGCGGACAGTATTTAACGAGGCCTCCGGCAAGGCGCATTTGGTCATCACCGATAGCAGCGCCGTGCCGGAAGCGTTTGCGGTTTCCACGCTAAAACAAGCAGAACGAACGCCGGGCGTGATAGCGGCGGCCCCCTCCGTAAACCGAACCACGCTGACTACCAAACAAGCTGACGAGTGGGGGATATCGGTCAGTGTGGCCGGGACCTCCGGGGCCAACGACCTGCTGGTGATAGGCATCCAACCCGATATTGACCGGCTTGTGCGCGACTACAAGCTGGTCGCCGGAGAATGGCTGCCCGTAAAAGAACGTCGAGCTTATAGAGCTTTGCTGGTTAAAGATTACGCCGTAGAAGAAGGCTACCAGCTTGGCGACGATTTGGAGATATTTGCCAACAACAACGTTAAAGAGTCGCTGGAGATTGTGGGGCTGATTGCCAAACAGGGACCGGGCCTGCAAAACGAGGGGGCCGTGGCCTTTGTTCCCCTTGACACCGCCCAACGCCTGTTTGAGTTGAGCAGCGATATCGACCAGATTGACCTTATTTTAGAGCCTTCCATTGCCGAAAATCCCGCCGCTTTGGACAAAGCCAAAAGCGAGATGCAGGTTAAATTGGGCAGCGCCTTTTCGGTACTCTATCCCGCCTCGCGGGGCGATATAGTGGCCCGGCAGTTGGCAAATTACCAGCTTGGTCTCAGCTTTTTTAGCGCGCTGGCCCTCTTTGTTGGGGCTTTTCTCATTTATAACACCTTCACCATGACCGTGGTTGAGCGCACCCGCGAGATTGGGATGCTGCGCGCGCTGGGTATGTACCGGCGGCAAATTGGGCTGCTGGTGCTAACCGAGGCCCTGCTGCTTGGCTCAATTGGGTCGGGGCTGGGGGTTGGCTTTGGGCTAATAATGGCTCGGGGATTAATGCGCAGCATGCGGGCCATCAGCGGCAGCGAGGTTGTGTCGACCAGTATCCCCACGGATGGGTTGGCCTGGGCGCTGGCCGTGGGGATGGGCGTAACCCTGGTTTCGGCGATACTGCCGGCCATGAAGGCCAGCCGGGTGTCGCCCTTGGAAGCCCTGAGAGTCACGGCCAAGCCGCCCGAACCGCTGCTGGGGGCATCGGGCTGGCTGGCGGGGATGCTGCTTATTTTGCTGGCTTACATAGCCATCTACCTGGTCCCACTACCGGAAATACTCAAAATTCCGGTCGGCTTTGTCAGCATTTTTGTTTTGTTGATGGGGGCCACCCTGGTTGTGCCAATTACCGTAAACCCGCTAGAAAAAATTATCCGGCCCATAATTGCCTACTTATACAAAGGCGAGGGACGCCTGGGCGCCGGCAACGTGCGTCGGGCCAGAGCGCGCACATCGCTAACGGTGGCCGCCCTGATGATTGGCATTGCGATGATTATTGGTATCCAAACTATGACCCGCAGCTTTGAAACCGACCTTAACCACTGGGTAGTGACCGCGCTGGGGGGAGACTTGTACGTGCGCTCGCCGCAACCGATGAGAGAGGAATTTGGCACGCGCTTGCTGGCTGAAGAGGCGGTTGCCGCCGTTAGCCCGGTTACGTACTACCGCACCCGTTACGTGCCGCCGGATGGCGACCCAGACAAGTTTGACCGAATTTTATGGGTCGGCATAGACCCGGCAGCCCACCCCCTGGTAGGCAGCTATGTTTTTGAGGACTCTGCTACCGACGAGGCGGCAGTGTTGGCCCGCATAGCCCAGGGCGGCGCGGTCATCATAAGCACCAACATTGCCGACCGCTATGACCTTGGCGTAGGCGATACCATCACCCTTGAAACCCGGCGTGGGCATCAGCCGTTTGAAATTGTGGCGGTGGTGGTCGACTTCTCTAGCCAGGGTTTTACTATTAACGGCAGCCGGGCCGACGTAGAGCGTTTTTTTGGCCGCCGCAAGGTGGACCAATACATTCTAAAATTAGAGGAGGGCGTCGACATTCCGGCCACGGGAGAATTGCTGGAAGAGCGACACGGTAAAACCCACCACATTGTAGTTGAAACTACCCAAGATTTTCGACAACGCATTAACGAAGTTACAGGCCAGGCATTTGCCTTGTTTGACGTGTTGGGTATGATTGGGGTGATTATTGCCGCCCTGGGAGTCATTAACACCTTGATGATGAACGTTTTTGAGCGACAACGGGAAGTAGGCGGCCTGCGCAGTTTGGGCATGACCCGGCTGCAAATAGCCCGTATGATTCTGGCCGAAAGCGGCACAATGGGGTTTATCGGCGGCATCTTTGGAATTGCTTTTGGGCTGGCCCTGTCGCGTATCTTTTTGCTGGGCATCGAAGGCATTGCCGGGTATAGTTTGCAATACCACTTTCCGCCGGAAACGCTGGCAATTAGCGTGGTTATCGCCCTGCTGGTCTCGCAGGGGGCGGCTCTGTACCCGGCCTGGAAGGCCAGCCGGGTCAGGATTGTGGAGGCTATACAGCATGAGTAGCAGGCTTATTGACGGTTTTTACTGTTCGTGATAAAATCTTGTTAGTTTTTCATAATCCCAACGGTTATGTTAGGCAAATATGCTGCAATGGCGCGGCTTCAAGCATTTTGTTTGAAAGGAGGTCAGATTATACGGGGTGATAATTATTGTAGAAGGCGCTCAAGTTATTGAGCAATGATTGTAACATCTTTGTAAAGTGATTTCCACATCTATTACACACAAATTCTAAGGAGGAGCTTTTCACAATGAAAAGGTTTCTAAGTATTGCAGTTTTAATTGCTCTGCTGGCAATGGTTTTGCCGGCATCTATGGTTGTGGCAGCGCCGGCGGCTCAGGGCGAGGATTACACCGTCCAGGCCGATGACTGGCTGTCGAAACTGGCCGACAAGTTTTACGGCGACTCAAACGCTTACTGGGCCATCATGGCGGCCACCAACAAGGCCAACGCCGAGGACGCCTCATACGCCAAAATTGAAAACCCCGACGCCATCGAGGTGGGGGCCAAACTGAGCATCCCCCCCAATGACGAGGCAGTGGCCTTTATGGCCGACTTCGACCCGACGGCAGGCGACGTCAGTGTTCTGTTTGCCAGTGGGGCCAAAGGCCAGTTGCTGGTGGGTAACTGGTGGACCTCCGGTGGTGAGTTTGCCGGGGTGAATGAGGTTTACAAGATTTATCGCGCAGAGAATCCCGATGTCGAGTTGATCCACGCCGGTATCGCCGGCGGCGCTGGGGTGAACTTTCAGGGCGCGAACCTGACCAAGCTGATCGCGGGTGATCCTTATGATACCTTCCAACTGCACGCCGGTCTGGAAGCCGAGCTTTACACGCCCGAAACATACCTGCGGCCGGTCGACGATATTCTGGCCGAAGCCGGCGTGTTGGACGTGATGCCCGAGGACCTGAAAGCGCTGCTGAAAATCAGAGGCAACACCTACACCGTGCCGCTGAATATCCACCGCGGCAACGTGATGTGGACCAACACCCGGGTCTTGGAAAAGGCCGGGGTAGCCGTGCCCGCAACCTTTGACGAGTTCTTTGCTGCCTGTGAGACGCTACAGGCTCAAGGTGTGGTGCCGTTAGGGATGGGTACTACTGACGGCTTTGAGTTGGGTCACACCTTTGAAGTAGCCCTGGCCGGCACCACCGGTTTTGAGACAAATCAGGGCCTGTGGAACGGCTCCGTTTCCTGGACCGACCCCGTGGTAGCCCAAGCCTTAGAAAACTTCGGCAAGATGTTGGACTGCACTAATGAAGACCGCGGCTCCACCGGCTGGGTTGGCGGTATCGACCTGGTCATCAACGACCAGGCCGCTTTCAACATCATGGGTGACTGGGCTTATGGTGAGATAATTGCCAAGGGAGCTTTGGATTACGTTACCTGGAATTCCCCGCCCGGCAATCAGAACCTGTTCTTCCTGGTTTCCGACGGCTTTGCCATTCCCAAGGATGCCCCCAACCCGGAAAATGCGCGTGAATTTGTCAGAATCATGACCCGCAAAGACGCCCAGGAAAACTTTAATATGAATAAAGGCTCCATCTGCGCTCGCACCGACTGCGATTACGGCGTCTTCCCTGAAGATCGCCGCGCTTACTTCCAGAGCGCTGCGGATGATTTTGCATCCAGTCGCATCGTCCCGATGGTGGCTCACGGCTCCGGCGCTATTCCTGCCTGGCAACAGCAATTCTACCAGATCGTCAATCAGTTTTCTTCTGACCGCGATGTAGCCGCCGCTCAAGCCGCCTTTGTTTTGGCCGCTGAGGATGCAGGCTTCCCGCAGTAACAAATTTTAGTTGCTTTTCTGAGCGAGGCGGTTCTTGCGAACCGCCTCGCCTTATAATTTTGCGTAATGTATGAAACGTGAAACGTGAGAGCCATACGTCAAAAACAATCACGTTTCACGTTTTACGTTTTATGCTAGATTAAATAAATACAAGATGACTCGATAATTATTTAGACCGTTTTCGTCAACCGGACGAACGACGAATGACGAACGATAAAAATCTTGTGCTGGCGTTTCGTTCGTCCATCGTCATTCGTCATTCGTCGTTTTTTACGGCTATGTTGAATTACCGAATCCTCTCACTCTCAATACAACACAGGAGAGCCATGAACGTTTATTGGACCAGAAATTGGGAAAAGATCGTTGGCTTTGCTTTCTTTTTGCCCTCATTAATAGCCATTATTATTTTTGTATATGGCTTTATTGGCTGGAGCGGTTTGGTGTCTGTTTCAAACTGGAAACGGGGCGCGGAACCTGACTATACCATCTCCGGCTTTGATAGCTATGCTAGACTCTTTGGCATTGGCGAAAAATATGCGGCCGGCATTGACGCCAAACGTTTCAAAACCGGTATGCGAAATGTGGTTGGTTTTACCATCCTTTTTATCGTCAGTTGCATTGTGATTGGCTTTACCCTGGCTGCTATTCTGGACCGCCACGTTATTGGTGAAGGATTCTTTAGAAGTGTGTTTTTATTTCCAATGGCCATCTCTTTCATCGTCACCGGGTTGACCTGGCGGTGGCTTTTTACACCCGGCGATTCCAATATCGGCAGTACCGGTATTAACCTGCTCCTTCAAAATTTTGGGCTGAGTTTCTTTAATCCCAACTGGTCTACTGATATGGTTTACTCTATTCCCGCCGATTCAGGTCTGGGCCAACTGCTGATCAACATTGGCCTGGGCTGGTTTGCTTCGCCCACCTTTGGCCTTTCCCTGGGGGTCATCACCCTGACTATTGCCGCCGCCTGGCAATTATCGGGGTATACTATGGCCCTCTACCTGGCCGGAATGAGAGGTATTCCTGAAGATTTGCGGGAAGCGGCCCGGGTGGATGGAGCTAATGAATGGCAAATTTATCGTCACATTATTATCCCTTTGCTAAAACCTATCACCTTAAGCGTAATCATTATCCTGGCCCACCTCTCTTTGAAAATCTACGACCTGGTGGTGGCTATGGGGGGCGAAGGTCAGGGCTTTGTCAAAGATATGCCGGCGCTGAATATGTGGGATACAACCTTTGCCTCGGCTCGCTTTGCTCAGGGGGCGGCGATTAGTATGGTCTTATTGATTCTTATTTCTCTACTCATCATTCCCTATCTAATTTCAAGCCTGCGACAAGAGGAGGAACGATAATGAGTACCCCACCTATAGCTACAAAACCTCGTTTTCGTTTTCGCTGGACCAGAGCGCTTATCTACGCTGTTCTCATTTTGTTTTCTGTTTTTTATGTTGTACCGGTTTATATGATTCTCATCACCAGCTTCAAACAGTATACTGATATCAATCTCTACCGCATGTGGGAATTTCCGACCTTTCTGAACCTGGGTGATTGTACCAACCCCTTCTTCTTTTGCTTTGACAGCTTTTACGAAGCCTGGTATGGCGGCCCATCGATGATTATTGGCTTTAAGGACGCCTTTTGGAATAGCGTCAGGATGACCATTCCGGCCACAATTATCTCCACCATACTCGGCTCGCTAAACGGCTATATTTTATCTAAGTGGAAATTTAA
Organism: Chloroflexota bacterium; assembly: GCA_024277275.1. Classification (GTDB taxonomy): domain Bacteria; phylum Chloroflexota; class Anaerolineae; order 4572-78; family J111; genus JAJRVO01. The sequence goes on along the minus strand of JAJRVO010000336.1, from coordinate 6,719 downwards.
ATACGCCGACCTTATCTTTCCCTTTGTGCTTTTTGGCATGTTTATTCCATATCAATCGGTCTTAATCCCCCTGACCATTACTTTAAGAAAGTTAACTATTTGGACGGGTATCGGATTTTACGGCGATATCTGGGGCTTAATCCTTGTCCATACCATTTATAGTATTCCGATTGCAGGACTTATCTTCCGCAACTACTATGCCACCATCCCCGGCGAAATCCTTGAAGCAGCGCGTATCGATGGCGGCAACATCTTTAGCATTTACCGCTACGTTATGCTCCCCCTCTCCCTACCGGCTTTTGTGGTCGTATTGATTTGGCAGTTTACCAACATCTGGAACGACTTTATCTTTGCCGTGACCATTGTTCAGAACGAAAACCAGCCAATGACGGTGGCCCTCAATAACGTGGCCGGTAGTTATTCGGTTCAATGGAACGTTCAAATGGCGGCGGCCTTCCTGTCGGCCTTGCCCACTTTGCTTGTTTATATCATCCTGGGACGTTACTTCTTGCGTGGCTTGCTGGCCGGTTCGCTGAAGGGCTAGTCTGAACGAGGGAGTGGGGGAGCAAGTACTGCTCCTGCCTACTGCATTTCAGCTTTTACGTACCGGGCCGAATTCGGTTTTATTGACGCTGGTGCAATTGTTCATCCCCCATAGTCATGCTAAGATTTTGGGTAAGCTGGTTAATTCGCCCATTTTTACTGAGTAGTTGAGTAAAAGAGTGGAGTAACAGAGACGTAATGACCATCCAACAACTCCGATTACCATTGAGTATAAAACCATCGGTCTCACAACGACCTGATTTACCGTATCGAACCAGGTTTAAGTCTGCATTGGCCGGTGATCTAAATTTTCACGGCAAGAATAGCGCCTATGCCTCGCATAATTTCCACTCTTTCCCGGCTAAGTTTCCACCCCAGTTACCCCGAAAATTCATTGAATGGTTGACTAACCCCGAAGATTTAGTGCTAGATCCTATGATGGGGTCTGGCACTACCGTTTTGGAAGCATTCCTTCTTGGTAGACGGGGACTTGGTTTCGATATTGATCCTCTAGCATTAAGGTTGTGTAAAGCAAAAGTAACGCCAGCATCATTACAAAAAGTGACAGATGCAGGCTACCAGACCCTTGAACAAGCCAACATCGCTTTACAGCATGACGCAACTTCACTGGCAACTTTATTGGACAATCGGTTTGATGGCGCTACCCGCGAGTTTGTGGATTATTGGTTTCTACCAGAGACACAACTTGAACTGATGGCCCTCATTTGTGAAATCGAGAAAGTTCAGGATGTGATTATCCGTGAATTCTTGGAACTGGCTTTTTCGGCTATTATCATCACCAAGTCAGGCGGGGTGTCTATGGCCCGCGACCTGGCCCATACACGCCCCCATAGAGTCAGCAACAAAACGCCACGTTCTGCGATTGCGCAATATCGCTATCGACTAAAAAAGAACATCCAGAGCCTGGTAGAATTGATTGCGGGGAAAGGCAACGTCATTTTACTTGAGGGAAACGCTCAATCTCTCACCTTAAAAGATAATTCGGTAGACTTGATCATTACCTCTCCGCCCTATGCGGCCAATGCCATTGATTACATGCGCGCCCATAAATTCTCTTTAGTTTGGTTTGGTTATCCAATTAAAGAGCTATCGCAATTGCGACGGCAATACATTGGCGGAGAGTCGTTGGTTGATGTCCAATTGCTGGAGATGCCGGATTACCCGGCCCAAGCGCTGGCTAAAATTGCTAAACGCGACAAAAAAAAGGCCAGAGTTTTACACCGGTATTACTCGGAAATGACCAGATGCCTCTCCGAAATGTACCGTGTTTTAAAACCCGGCAGGGCGGCTATTGTTGTGGTTGGCACATCTACAATGCGTGGCTTAAACACCGAAACTCATATCTGTCTAGGAGAAATTGGAAAAAATTCAGGTTTCGATCTGGTTGATATTGCAGTGCGTAAGTTGGACCGCGACAAACGGATGATGCCGGCCAGAAAAAACGCGCAACCCAACTCGCAAATTGAAGAAAGAATGCACGAAGAATACGTAATTGGGTTATACAAAACTACTGACAGATTATTAAAAGGAGATCAACTATGTCTGAAAAAATCCGATGGGGAATTTTGTCTACGGCCGGAATCAATGATGCGTTGCTTGACCCAATCCGCCAGGCCGGGCTGAGCGAGTTGGCGGCTGTAGCGAGTCGAAATATAGAAAAGGCCAAGTCCTACGCCGAAGAAAAGGGTATTCCTAAAGCGCACGGCAGTTACGAGGACTTGCTGGCCGACCCGGAGATAGACGCAATTTACAACCCCCTGCCCAACACCCTCCACTGTGAGTGGACGGTTAAGGCTGCCGAAGCCGGTAAGCACGTTTTGTGCGAGAAGCCCATTACGCCCACTATGGCCGAGTTAGACCGGGTTGAAGCGGCAGCCAAAGCCAACAACGTCACCGTCTTTGAAGCCTTTATGTACCTGCACCACCCCCAAACGCTCAAAGTCAAAGAGATGATCCAGACCGGCCAACTGGGCAAGTTGCAAATGATTAATAGCTGGTTTGCCTACTATTTACCCCCGGAAGACAAAGATAACATTCGCCTTGCCCCCGATCTGGCCGGCGGCTCTTTGTGGGATGTGGGCGTTTACCCCAACAGCCTGGCTATTGTAATGGCCGGAGCCGGGGCGCCGGTTGAGGTTTGGGCCAGCCAGGTTAAGGGCGAAACCGGAGTTGAGGTTTATCTTGAGGGACAGATGAAGTTTGCCAACGGCGTTGTGGCTCAAATTTCATCGGGCTTTAGCTCTCCCTTCCGCGAGGGCGCTCATATTGTGGGAAGCGACGGGTTGGTCAAAATCAGCGAACCCTGGAAACCCCACCAATCCGGTCAAGGCAGCCAAATCATATTCTCTACTAAAGATGGGGCAGAGGAGACAATCCGGATTCCGCAAAGCGACCCCTATTTGTACGAAGTCGAAGCGATGGAAGCTTGTGTTTTTGACGACGCTGAACCTGTTGTTCCACTGAGCCTCAGTCGAGATTTTTTGAAAAGCGTTTTGGCCCTCTATCAATCCGCTGAGTCTGGTCAGCCCGTTACGCTCTAAAACCACCAAAAAGCCGCAGAGGTTTCCAGGATATAAACACCCCCTAAATACCCGCCTATGAAGCGGGGCTTCGCACACACCGGATGAAGCCCAACTTCGTTCCTAAACTGGATTTGGGAACGAAGTTGGGTTTCAAAGGAGCCGCCTATGAAGCGGAGCTTCACACGCACCTGATGAAACCCAACAGCAGGGGTGCAAGGGTGCAGCGGTGCAGGGGTGATTTTTGTTCATTGCTCATTGTTAATTGTTCATTGGTTTCATAGGAGATAACCAGCAATGGCACCCTACAAAACAAAAACTGATGTAATCATCACTCCAGCCACGTGGAATCAACGAGCAGACACCATGGAGAGAACCCCAGCCGGCCTCTTGAACCTGGTAGGCTGGTATGGGTCAACCCATACCGCAGCAATGTGGAGAAAAGCCTATAAATTTTTGGATGTCTTTCAAGGTATGGGAGTTATTGGCTTTGATCCTCAAATTGATGGTTGGGATATATCATATATGGCCATTGAAGCCTAAATTATGGCCACGGCCTCGGTAATCATCATTCGTCTGGAAAACAATGAGTTGATGAATGGTAGTTTGGGTTCAATTGCCGAAATCGGTATGGCCTTGACCTCGGCTGCTTTGAGAGGGCAGGTGGTCATCGTCTCCATAGAAGACAGTTTGCTGACCAGTCTCAATGAACCGGGGGCCATTGCTCAATATATGATGGTCGAGATGTCCCTGGAAAATCTGGAAAAAAATCCACACCTGGACCGATTCCTGCGAATCCATCGCGGCGATGATTTACAGGAATTGGCTATTTTAGCCTGCCAGACGGCTAAACACCAAATGATAGCCGGCCAAAAAGGCTTGAACTTTGATGATTTTTTGGCAAAAAGAATCAGGCGAGGTCAAAACTATCCGCTGCGGGTAATACTTGGCGGATCGGGAGGCCCCTATTGCCGGCAGCATACGGACAGATTTCAAGAAAAGAAAGATTTGCTAACCGCAAGCTACCGGGCAGACGGTCAGGCTGTAAAGGATTTATCTGAAGGCGCTTTTGCTGAAGCGTGGAAAACCCCTTACGGTAGTATTGACCACCTGGGCGTAGCGATGAGTACGCGCACCTTGTTATCCATAGAGACTGAATTTAAGCATGAAGCCGATGTGTTGTTGCTGCCCATCATGTCAGAAGCCGCCTCAAAAGCTGCCGCCACTGAAATAGGTCTGTTGCTGCTCTACGCCCTGGCAACCGGCCAGGATATTAAAATATTTTTGGAACCATTTGACCCGGTTGATTTCATCCACCACCAGCTTGACAAGGTAGATATCCAGAACTGCGCCGGCGAAAAATGTATGCGCAAAACTCTACAGCAAGCCGGTGTTTCCGCTAATATTCTATCCACAGCCGTGCAAGAAGAGGTGTTTAATACGTTCGAGATTTTCAGAGCGCTGATGCAAGGCGACGCGCCCACGTTTACACAAGTAAAACTATCGCTGTTGGGTAAAACCGAGGTATTCCAAAATGCGGACAATATTAGAAGAGTGCGCGCTCTGGTTCAAGCGCACCTGGAAAGATTGCAGGCCGATGAACGTTTCTCCGGCTTTTTTGCGTATTCAAATCGGATTGAGGTTTAAAATTTGACTACGTCTACCCCGCCAAGTAAATCATGTATAGTAGCCGGACACATCTGCCTGGATGTCATCCCCTCGCTTTTGGGAACGCCTTCCCAACAGGGAAGGTCTTCCCAACAGGGAAGGTCTTCCCAACAGGGAAGGTCTTCCCAACAGGGAAGGTCTTCCCAACAGGGAAGGTCTTCCCAACAGGGAAGGTCTTCCCAACAGGGAAGGGGTGATTTTGCCTCGACCTTTCAGCCCGGCCGGTTGTTGGAAGCAGGGCCGGCGGTGATGGCTACCGGGGGAGCGGTTTCTAACACCGGCCAGGCTCTCCACAAATTGGGCGTCAATACCCGGTTGATGGGCAAAATTGGCAACGATGTCTTTGGGCAGGCCATCCTCAATATTGTCAAAAATCTGTCCAACCACCTGGCCAAGGGGATGCGCGTTGTCCCCGGCGAAGCCAGTTCTTACACCATCATCCTCAGCCTCCCCAACACCGACAGAATCTTTTTCCACTGTCCCGGCCCCAACGACACCTTTAGCGCCAACGATGTAGATTATAACTTGTTACAACATGTCGATCTGTTCCATTTTGGCTATCCCCCCCTGATGAAACGCCTGTACCAGAATGACGGGGCGGAACTGGTCGACATGTTTAAACGGGCCAAAGCAACCGGCGTCACCACCTCTTTAGACATGGCTATGCCTGACCCAACCGCTCCCTCTGGTCAGGCTAATTGGTTAACCATCCTCAAGGCCACATTACCCTATGTTGACCTGTTTGTGCCCAGCATCGAAGAAATTCTGTTGATGCTTTACCCCGATATTTTTGACCGGACAAACGCGGACGCAACTCAAATTACCCACTCTTTGCTCTCAGACATTGCCGGTGATTTGCTGGCGATGGGCGCCAAAGTGGTGTTGCTTAAAGCGGGAAAGTTAGGGCTTTATCTGGGTACGGCCGGCGAATCTGTGTTGGCCGGTATGGGGCGGGCTAAACCCGACGATGCAGCTCGCTGGGCCAACCGAGAATTCTGGGTACCGATTTTTGAAACCGCCTCAGTTGGCAACACCGGCGCGGGCGACTCTGCTATTGCCGGTTTTCTGGCCGCTTTGCTGCGCGACTTATCCCCCACCGAAGCCGTAACTATTGCCGCCGCCGTTGGCGCGTGCAATGTTGAAGCCCCCGACGCCCTCGGCGGTATTCGCTCCTGGCAAGAGACCCTGGCCCGCATAGAGGCAGGATGGCCCCGTCGAGAAATGAAACTTGATACCCCCGGCTGGCGCTTTGACAAAGAACGACAATTGTGGCTAGGTCCAAATGATACAAAAAGATAACCCGGCAGTACCCGATAAAGTTGTGACTGAGGATAAAGCATCGCCAATAACTAACAGGCAAAGAAGACTCTGGGAAGTAGACACCCTACGGGGGGTTGCCATTGTCTTGATGGTTTTTTACCACTTTACCTGGGATTTAAACTACTTTGGATTGTACCGGGGCAATATGCTGGTCGGCCCCTGGCAGTGGTTTGCCCGAAGTATCGCCACGCTCTTTATTTTTGTTCTGGGGATCTCGTTGACGCTTAGTTACCATCGAGAAAGTCAACGGGCCGGACAAACCGGGCTGTTCAAAAAATATCTACTCCGGGGCGGCAAAATATTTGGTTGGGGGATGCTCATTACGCTGGCAACATACTTTTTTATTGGCCGGGGATTTGTAATTTTTGGCATCTTGCACCTGTTGGGCGTCTCAATTATTCTGGCTTACGTTTTTTTAGGCTACAACAGGTGGGCCAGCCTGGCAGCCGGTGTCTTCATTATTGGGGCCGGCTTTTATGTCGATGGCCTTCGCTCCGAGTCCTGGTCGCTTGTCTGGTTGGGCGTTAAAAAAATTGGCAGCTATATGGTAGATTATTATCCCGTGCTGCCCTGGTCCGGTATTGCTCTATTGGGCGTGTTTGCCGGCTACACATTGTACCCGCAAGGCCAGTCTCGCATTTCCTGGCC
>JAJRVO010000335.1 GCA_024277275.1 Chloroflexota bacterium | reverse complement strand
TGAATCCTTGTCTTTTGGGCAAGAAAATTTTGTAAAATCGGGGAGTAGGGAGTAGGCAGTAAGGAGTAAGGATTTTTCCCCTACTTCCTACTCCCTACTTCTTACTTCCCGCCTGTTTGGTTCTGGCTTGTCCAGGTTAGGACTTGAAAAAGAATAACTAAAGAGGAATAGATCGAGCAATGATCATCCTTGTGGTTTTTCTCTCTAATTTACGTACACATATTCATCGCTTGCCCATCTTCCATCGCATTGCAATTGGAAACTCACTTATCATTATTATTGGGGCAATCGGCGGCACTTTGCTAACCCATCACCTCTCAGACAGAGCTACAAATCTGTGGCTGATTATCTCATTTGCCAGCCTCGGTATCACCATGAGTCTTATCACTAATTTCTGGATTATCAAAACCGGACTTCATCCCCTGCATAAGCTGTGTAAATTGGTGAATCTAACGCAAGAAGGGCAAATTGGCCTGGGTACGTATTCACTAAAGGATACGGATCCTGATGTTAGCCAGGTGGCTGATACCCTCAATTCAATGGTTAACCAGCTAGAAGAGCGCAACCTTCAGTTGCGGGCGCTCTCTGAACGCGCCATAAACGCCCAGGAGGAAGAACGCAAGCGCATTGCGCGCAGCCTGCACGATGACACCGCCCAGGCCCTTTCTATGTTGATTATTAATTTGGAGCGACTGGAGAAACGCCTCCCTGTAGGTGACTCCAATTTACAACCCAAATTGGAGTCCGCGCGTCAGTTAGCAACGCACACCCTGGAAGAACTGCGCGCGGTTATCCACGGGTTGCGCCCAACCATGCTGGATGATTTAGGATTAGTCCCAGCGATTCGTTGGTACGCCCGCTCAAATTTAGAAGAAGCCGGGATTCGGGTCAAGGTTCACGGGCCAGACGAATCTATGGCCTTGTCCTCTCATTTAAAAACCACCCTGTTCCGCACCGCGCAAGAGGCTATCAACAACATCTCGCGGCATGCCGAGGCGAAATCGGCTGTTATTACGCTATGCCAAAACAAGGACAAAGTTTGCTTGTTGGTAGAGGACGATGGACGTGGCTTCGATGTCGCGCAAACTTCAGGACAAGCTCTGCGGCTACAGCAATTGGGGTTGCTTGGAATTCAAGAACGGGCTGAACTGGTTGGGGGCGACGTAAGTATGGATTCCATCCCCGGCCACGGCGCTCGACTGCGAGTGTGCGTGCCCCTACCCACAACGGGAGATGGGCAAGATGGATAAAACACGAATCTTGCTGGCCGACGACCACACCATCCTCCGCGATGGTATTCGCGCTTTGCTGGAGGAAGAACCCGATATAGAGGTGATTGGCGAAGCCGAAGACGGCTGCACTACCGTAAAGCTGGCGTGCGAATTAGAGCCGGACATTGTGCTTATGGATATTGCTATGCCCATCCTCAACGGATTGGAGGCTACACGCCAGATAAAGCAACGCCGGCCTCATATCAAAATCCTTGTTCTTACCATGCACAACGATGAGGAATACATCCGCCAAATTCTGGTGGCCGGCGCATTGGGCTATGTGCTAAAATATGCAGCCGCCGGCGAGTTGTTGGGCGCCATCCGTGCCGTAAACCAGGGCGAGGCGGTACTCTCGCCGGCTATCACTCGCCTGGTCATTGAAGATTATTTGCGTTGGGCCGACGTTGAACCTGAACCCTCATCGAATAGCCTGACTCCACGTGAACACGAAGTGTTGCAATTGATCGCCGAGGGTTACACCAACAAACAAATTGCGGAGATATTATCCATATCTATCAAAACTGTACAGGCTCATCGCGCCAACCTGATGCAAAAACTAGATTTGCATAACCGGGGCGAGCTAATCAAGTACGCCATCCAAAAAAAGATTATCGAGATTTAACCAACACTGCCTAATAACAGCCTTAACAGCCTTAAATAAGCGCGTAGACCCTATTCCCAAAATAGGGTCTTTTTTTATGCAAAATAGGGTGCGCGCCGGATTTACAAGGAGCGCAAATCTGCTGTATGCTATTTAAAGTAAGCAGAATTTCATGACCCCCAACATATAAGCAACATCCTCCACCCAGGCAACCATTTCTCCTCCAGCAAAAGCGTCTAATTCGGCCTTAATTGAGACCGTTGTGTTTGCTACCTTCTAAAGCGTCAACGCCGCAAATGGAGGCGTCTTTATGAACACGCAATGGATGGTTAAAACCTATGGCGACCCGCTTAGCGCTATACGCCGCTTTGTGGGAGCCGTCTGGCTGCACTCCAATTTGGATGGGATGCTCGTGCCGCTGCACGGAACGGAAACCATCGATTCCAAGGCGCGCATTTTAAACGATCCCGGCCAACTCACTCGTGTCAATCCCTTTAAGCCATTGATGATCTGTAATGCCGCCAAATTTGTGGCCGAGTTGGCGCAAGAACGTCCTGATGGTCGTTTTGGGGCAATCCTCCGCCCATGCGAGATGCGTACCCTGATTGAAATGGTCAACCATCACGCATTCCAGATTGACAACCTGCTGACCATCTGCCTGGATTGCCTGGGAACTCTGCCGGCTGATGAGCATCAGTGGCGTGCCGAAAGGAAAGGGTCCATCGCCAGACTAACCCTGGAGGCGCTTCAATTTGTCAGGCAAGGCGGAATTGTACCCTTTTGTTATCGTTCGGCTTGCCAGATGTGTCTCTCCTCTGAGGCTAGCAAAGCCGATCTCAACATTGGTGTCCTGGGATTACCTGTTCGACAGTATATCCTGGTGACCGCTCGCAATGAGGTTGTCGCCAAGCGGTTCCAATTGGATACAATCGCAGACAGTGAGGCAGATCCGGCGCTGGTGGCCCAACGCGAGCGCTTGCTTATAAAATTGGCCGCACAACACAACCGTATCCGGGAGCGCATAACACGCAGTCTGGTCAGCAGTCTCCCCACGGACGTGGACCAAGTTGTAAATATGTTAGAAATTTGTGGCAAGTGCCAGGCTTGCCTGGAAGTTTGCCCAATTTGTTATGTTGATTTTCCACGTCGTGGGGGAGACGGTAGATACTTGCCCGATGACGTGGCCCGCTGGCTGATATCCTGTGCCGGGTGTGGTATGTGCGAGCAAGTCTGCCCGCACCATCTACCTTTGAATGCCATCTTTGGTCACATCAGGGAGCAGTTGATCGAATCCGAAGGCGGCACACTATGTCATTCATTAAAATAGCCGCTACCATTGGCATAGATACGATCCGTAATCAACGCTTAACATAATCGCTGGAGGAAGGACATGTTAAAACCAATTACTGCCATCCTTAATAGTAGCGCAATCAGGCAACTGATTAGAACTATTATCCTGGTTGTTTTGTTTAACCTGGTTTTGCCGGCCACGACGTTGGCCGAGCCGCCGCTTCCCAAAGGAGTGACGGAATGCGCCGTTTGTCACAAGGAAGAAGCAGCGGCCTGGCAAACTTCTACTCACGCCAAGGGGGCCAGTTTTGGGCTGCATGGGGCAATGTGCATAGATTGCCACGACCATTCGGCCTTTGAAAACCACCCCGAAAATGGCACAATGTCGATAACAACAGACTCATCTGTATGCAAAGATTGCCATCCCCACACCTTTGAGCAATGGGAAGCCAGCCATCACGCGGAGAATGGGGTGCAGTGTATCGGGTGTCACCTATCTCATTCGCAGGATTTTCGGCTAATTGACGATGCCTTGTGCGGCTCTTGCCACCGCGACCGGCTACAAGATTTTTCTCACACTGCTCACAGTCATTCGCACGTTACTTGCGCCGATTGCCATATGGCGCCGATTTCCGGCCGTGAGATTACCGATACAACCGCTGGAAGTCGGTTATCATATTAGGAAAATGCTGTTTCTGAAAATACTCGCTGTAAGTTACCTGCTTTATCAGGATAGTTACCCATATTATTGGGGTGTACAATTTCAGTTACAGTATTTCTTAGATCCATAACCGACTTC
>JAJRVO010000334.1 GCA_024277275.1 Chloroflexota bacterium | reverse complement strand
GCGCCCTGGCCGCCCCGTAACGGACATTGGGGCTGGGGTCGGTCAGCAGCGCATCGACCAGAGCTTTGATGGCTTCGCCACCCAGTTGGTTGAGTTGGTAAACGGCAAAATCCTGCTGGGCGGGCATATCCAGATCGCTAAGGAGTTTGTGTATTTTTTCTTGTTTTTGACGCGCTTTTTTCTGGGCCAGGGCCAGGTCGCGCTCTTTTTGGGCCTGAAGCCTGGACTCTTGCATTTCGCGCCGTCGCTCCTGAGCGCTCTGTAAATTCATGCCGCAATTGGCACAGTGGCCGGCATCGATGCGGTTTTGGGTGTGGCAGCGAACGCAATCGACCTTAAGCCGGTAGCCGCAACCGGCGCAAAAATGCAGCGTTTCGGCGTTGGCGGCGCTACAGTTGGGGCAAGTCACCGTCTCGTCCGGCTCCGGCATAGTCATGATAAAGCGCGACCCGCAACTGTTACATTCAACGGGTTGGCCGGGCGACATGTCGCCGGGCAAAGACGCGCCGCAATTGGGGCATATCAGTTCTTTTATTTGCCCCGCTTGTACTAGAGGCGTAGCAGGTGGATGCCGGTCAAGCGTCTCCGGGCTGCTAACCCCTTCTACCGGAGAGACACTCCCCTGCGGCATAGCTTCCACCGGCATGATAATATCGGGCTGGGTTGACGGGGTCTGACCGGGTGATGTGGTTAGCGCCGCTGCCAGGTCTGTGGCTGTGGCGTAGCGTTCATCCGGCTTTTTTGCCATCGCCCGATTAATGATAGCCTCGCAAATTGGGGGCAGGTTGGGGTTGATTTCCAAAATGGAGGGGATCGGTTCAATCATATGTTTCATAACCAACCCGACCGGGGTTTTAGCGTTGTAGGGCAACCGGCCGGATAGCATCTGAAAAAGAATGACCCCCAGAGCATAAATATCACTGCGCCCGTCGATGACCCCATCGCCCCGCGCTTGCTCCGGGCTGATGTAGGCCGGCGTTCCAATAATAACATTGCCGGTGGTGATAGCGCCGCCGCATTCAGATAGCTTGACAATGCCAAAATCGGTAATAAAGGGATCGTTGCGCTGGTCGAATAAAATGTTGTCGGGCTTTAAATCACGATGGATAATGCCCTGCTGATGGGCTTCGTTGAGGGCCGGGGCCAAACGGTTGATAATGCGCGTTACCTCGTCAAAGGGAAGCGCGCCTTGTTTCAGATGGTCGGTCAGGGTTCCGCCGGGCAAAAAGCGCATAACCAGATAGGGCTGGCCGTGATCCTCGCCAAAATCATATACGGGCACAATGGCCGGATGTTCCAACGCGGCAATAGTTTGCGCTTCTCGCTCAAAACGCGCCCGAAAAGTGGGGTCATGCAGAAATTCGCGCGGCAGAACTTTAAGGGCAACATCGCGTTTAAAGCGGGGATCGTAGGCGTGGAAGACCGTGGCCATCCCGCCCCGTCCAAATTCTGATTTTATTTGATACCGGCCAAATTTTTCAGGTTGGGTTGTCATTGATTTTGAATTACGATGGCATAACTTGTTGTTCGACAAATATGGCGCCAACCTTTTCAGGGTTAACCTCTTCCGGCCATAGTGTATCCGCGTCATATTTGGGGCTCTTTGGGGTTTTCCGTGCAAGCTCGGCTTGGATTGCCAAATCCAAGCATATTTAGTGGCACAACCTGCTCGCTGCCACAACATACGGGGATTTGGTAATCCCCTCAGAGCAGTTGCACGGAAAGTCCTGAAGAACCATATTTGGCTTTGGTTAAAATGACCTTGCTTAATTGGGCCATTTCCATGTTGGTTCCTTTTAAATCAGCCCGACCCAGGTCAACTCCGCCCAGGACGGTCTGGCTCAAAACGGCCATTTCCAGGTTGGCCCAGCGCAGGTTGGCTCCACGCAGGTCGGCCATACTCAGGTTGGCCCCGGTTAAAACGGCCATACTCAAGTTAGCGCCGCGCAGGTTGGCAACTTGCAAATCGGCCTCATGCAGAATAGCCATTTCCAGGTTGGCCCCGCTTAAATTGGCCCCGCTTAGGTCGGCCCTGTTAAGGTGCGCCCCAATTAAAACGGCCATACTCAAGTCGGCCCCCACCAAATTTTGGTTCTCCGCTCCCTGGTTAACAATTTCCCAAACCAATCGCCATTTATCATCAATTTGGGTTGCGTCGCTAATTTTGGTTCCAACCAGAATTGTTCCGTTGAGATTGGCTCCGAGCAAATTTGTCCCGCTAAGGTCGGTTCCGCCCAGGTTTATCCCACTAAGGTCTGTCTGGCTCAGGTCTGCCCCAAAAAGGTCCGGCATTTTGCCTTTGTTGCGAGCAGATTTAACTATCTGTTCAACCTGCTCTCGCGTTACTTTGATCATGGTTTTGTTGACTCCTTTCCATATCGCTGCCGCCTCAATTGCAGCCAAGTGAGCAGCGATAGCCACAATATATCAAATTTATTATTTTCTGCGTTGGACCTCTAGCACATTGGGTAACTGTTCTATCTTGGCCAGCACTCGGCTGAGTTGGTCGATATTGGCAATGTCAAGGGTGGCAATAACGTTGGCTTTGTGTTCTTTTCTCTTAGTGGCAACGTTGACCGTACTCATATTAATTTTTTCATTGGCGACAATAGCGGTAATATCGCGTAAAAGACCGGGGCGGTCAAAGGCCTCAATGTGAACATCTACCGGATAGGTAACGCCCTCTTGTTTGCCCCAATCTACAGCAATCAATCGCTCCGGCGCTTTGTCACGATAATGTAACACGTTGGGACAATCCACACGATGGATGGTAACGCCACGCCCCCGGGTAATGTAACCAATAATTTCGGCGTCGCCCGGCACGGGCCGGCAACATTGGGCCAAATTAGTCAACATATCGCCCACGCCTTGAACTTGCATTCCCGGAGCGGACATCCTTTTGGGTTTTGGAGGTTGAAGAGGGACAAGTAGCTGCCACGCCTCTTTTTCTTTGGGTTCTGCAAATTCTGCTACATCCTTGATGGTATGTACAATTTGGGGTGTGCTGATATCGTTGCGACCAATGGCGGCCAAAAAATCATCAACTTTATTAAAATGAAACTCGCGGGCCAGTTTTTCAAAATTTATTTCAGATAACCCCAGCCGGCGGAGTTCTCGCTCAAGTATGATACGACCCTGAGAAACATTTTCCTCGTAGTTTTGGTACTTAAACCAATGTCGAACTTTTGACCTGGCCCTGGAGGTTTTGAGGTACCCCAGGTGGGGATTTATCCAATCGCGGCTGGGACCACCCCGTTTGGCAGTGAGAATCTCTATCTGTTCGCCATTTTTTAAATGATAACTCAAAGGAACAATGCGACCATTCACCTTTGCTCCCCGGCAACGATGCCCCACTTCAGTATGAATATAGTAGGCAAAATCAATGGGGGTGGCTCCTTGGGGTAAATCTACAACATCGCCATTGGGCGTAAGCACGTGAACTCTTTCTTGAAAAACCTCGGCTTTTACCTGGTCTACAAATTCTTTGGCATCAACTACGTCTTCTTTCCAATCCATCAGCGACCGCAGCCAATTTACCTTTTTATCAAAGTTTGGGTCGGGCTTTGCCCCTTCTTTGTATCGCCAGTGGGCGGCTACGCCCAGCTCAGACGCCTGGTGCATCTCATATGTTCTAAGTTGCACTTCAATGGTCTTACCTTCCGGGCCTATAACAGCGGTGTGAAGGGATTGATAAAGGTTATCTTTGGGAGCGGCAATATAGTCGTCAAATTCACCGGGGACGGGTCGCCAGAGCGTATGGACAATACCCAGACAGGCGTAACAATCCCCTTCGGTTTTTACCATTACCCGCACACCGCGAACATCGTGAATTTGGTCAAAATCGACCCCTTTACGCCTCATTTTGCGCCAAATGCTATAAATATGTTTGGGACGACCCATAACCTCTGCCGTGATGCCTCGCTTTTCTAACTCTTGTTTTAACCTGTTTGCTACTTTAGTAATATATTCTTCACGAATAATCCGGCGGCCATCAACCATTTTGGCAATTTGTTTGTAAAGCTCCGGCTCCACATATCTAAAGGAAAGGTCCTCTAACTCCCACTTAATCTGCCAAATGCCCAATCGGTTAGCCAATGGGGCAAAGATCTCCATTGTTTCCCTGGCAATACGTTTGCGTTTTTCTTCCCTTAAATGATGCAGGGTGCGCATATTATGGGTACGGTCGGCTAATTTAATCAGCACTACGCGGATATCATCAACCATAGCCAGAAACATTTTTCGTAAACTTTCGGCCTGAACCTGTTCTTTTTTGCTCTTTTTGCTTTGCCCGCGATACTCCTGAATTTGTCCCATCTTGGTCACGCCATCCACCAATTGAGCAACGGTACGGCCAAACTCAGCCTCTAATTCTTCCAGAGTTACATCGGTGTCTTCAAGAACATCATGCAAAATAGCGGCGGCAATGGTTTCATAATCCAATCGAAGCTCGGCCAGAATATTAGCTACAGACAAGGAATGTTGAAAATATGGCTCGCCCGAGGCTCGGGTTTGGCCGTGATGCGCCTGCTGGGCCAATTCGCAAGCGTGACGGATAAAATCCAACTCTGAACTTTTCCTACCATCCGCAATGGATTTTATCCAACTTTCAAATTGCAGGGCGTCTTGTGTTGTAATTTCAGATTTAACGGCAACCATACATTTTCTGTCCTATGGGTTTACGGCCAGGGTTCTAATTTCTTGTTTCTAATTCCGGTTTGGCCGTGTTAAGACCTATAAAATAGTATACTCCATCCATTCTGTTTGGGCAATGGTTCATCTAGCACAGGCATATTGGATTTAGACCAAATACCGAAAATCCTGACAAGCAAGGGGGGATTTCTTACGCACGCTTGTTTGTCCTAAAATTCTAAAAAGACCCAATTATATTAAATTACTTGCACTTCCATGCAGGAGTGTTATAATCGAATAGTACAGAAATATCAGCAATTCCCGGTTTGACAATTAGGGTATGAAAATTGTGCAATTGTTGGCATTTCAGAGCAGAATTTCCAGAATGATAGAATTTTGATTCGTTAATTATGCCAATTCTGCTCTTACACCGGCAAAAATCAGCCCGACTGAGTAGTTATCGGCGGCACAGTTTCCAAAACGGGAATTGCTGCAGAAATATCAAGCCAATTATACAATTTTTAGAGTAACCACTCAGCTTGTCATGTCATTCTGAGGCCATAGGCCGAAGAATCTCCATGCGGTATAACTTTGCCTCGCTTTTGGGGCGTTTCATAGAGCGCCTTCACGGGTGAAGGTCCTTTGCTCGTTCCTCGCTCAGAATGACATGGCCAGAGCAGTTATTTTTTAGAGAAGAAAAAAATGAAAAAAAGAAGATATCAAAAAACAGCAGAAGATATTTTGAGACGATACGGCAGAGGGGACAAAGATTTTAGAAATATTACTATAGAGGCGGGTAATTTTTCTAAAAAAAGGTTGGCGGGCATAAAGTTTGAAGGCTGCACTTTAGTTAATTGCAGTTTTGAAAATGCCGTTTTAAAACGAGCCAGCTTTCTGGCCGCCCCGCTGCGCGGTACAAATTTTAAAGGGGCCGACCTGTCCAAAGCCAATTTAAGCGGGGTCGATTTGAGAGGGGCAAATATGCGGGCCGCCAACTTAAGCGGGGCTAATTTAGAAGGGGCTAATTTAGAGGGAGTAGCTTTGATTGGTTCAAATATTTCCGGGGCCAATTTTAACAGAGCAAATTTAAAAAATGTTAATCTAAAAAACACCAATCCAGGCAAGCTGTGGTGGAAGGCCAACCTGGACCAAGCCAGATCGCTAGAAGGCGCTATTTTGCCCGATGGTACTGTCTTTGGCCAGGCAGCGGTTAAATCAGAGTAGGATGAACTTACCATACCTTACACAAGATCAGCCCTGCATTGGGGGGCGCTTAAAGGCCAAGCCAGAAGATTTTTTTGTTGAAGAAATTCCGCTATACTTGCCGGCCGGCGAGGGTCAACACGTTTTTGTGGAAATTGAAAAAACCGGCCTATCTACCTTTGCGGCCATTAGAAAGATAGCCCAGGCTTTAAATATCTCTAACAAAGCTATCGGTCATGCCGGATTAAAAGACGCTCATGCCGTTACCCGCCAAACGCTTTCAATTGACAAGGTTTCTTTGGAGGCAGTCAATACACTCAATTTGCCCAATATAAAAATTTTAAGCGCCAGGCATCACCGAAACAAGCTAAAAGCCGGTCATTTAGCCGGTAATAGATTTGTAATCAGGGTGCAAGAAGTTACTAAAGAAGCGCTACCAATAGCAGAGACCACGCTGGCAACTCTATCTAAACAAGGTGTTCCTAATTTTTTTGACCAGCAGCGATTTGGCAATAGAGGCAACACAAACAAACTGGGCGAGACACTCATCCGAAAGGACGCTACCGAATTTGTAGCCGAGTATCTGGGTCGGCCACAACCCCACGAGACTCCCCCTATCCAGGCTGCCCGGCAATTGATTGATGAGGCACGTTGGGCCGAGGCGTTAGCTGTTTGGCCTCAAAACCTTGCTGATGAACGCCGGGTTGTTGTGGCCATTCAAAAAACAGAGGGGCAATTGAACGTTGCATTTAGGGTCTTGAATAATAAATTGAAAAGTTTTTTTGTCTCTGCTTTTCAATCTCAGTTGTTTAATACCTTGCTAACCAACCGGCTTAATAGACTAAATCAGCTTGAAGATGGCGATGTGGCTTTTATTCACGGCAAAGGAGCCTCTTTTGTTGTAGAGAGTGCAGTTGTTGAGCAGCCGCGCGCTGACGCTTTTGAAATCAGTCCTTCGGGGCCTTTGTTTGGTCTCAAAACATTACTGGCTCAGGGAGAACCTGGTCGGAAAGAACGGGTTATTTTGGCTGAGCATAATCTGTCTCTTGATGATTTCAAAGTGCCCGGCCTGAAAATTCGGGGGGCGCGGCGTCCTTACCGCTTTAAAATTAAAAATGCCAAAGCCTGGTGGGATGATGGGGTAATGGTTTCATTTGAGTTACCGCCGGGAGCCTATGCCACCAGGGTAATGGCAGAGATTATGAAGAATTAAAATTAACGCAAAAAGCCGCACCTAAATGTGCGGCTTTTTTGATTTAGAGCAGCTTATTAAAGAGGTAAAGCAACTAAACGTGGTACAATACCTTATTTTAAACTCAAGTTAGAAAACAAGGGGATACAATCTTTGTGGTTGCCGCGCTTAAGTTAAGTTTTAGCCTCTCCATTTAGCGAGGCCAGAGCTTCTTCAACGGATGGGTAAAGATCGGCATATTGGGTTAGTCCAACCATACGGAAAATTTTTTGAAAGTGGGCGCTTAATCCGGTCATTAGCAATTTTTGGTCTCGTTTGCGAGCTTCAGTAACAACACCAATCAAAATGGCAATTCCAGCGCTGTTAATATAGTCATTCTCACGAAAATTAAAGATGATATTGACAGCCCCGTCGTCAGAGGCGCTTTGATAGGCCTGGTTAATTGCTTCCTCGGCAAAGGTTGTAACATCGCCAACCAAGTCTATTACAATGGCATCGCCTTCCCCTCGAACCAAGACCTGAATTTCATCACTCATTTGTTGTGCCTCCATTATCAGTATCTGATGCCGACGCTTCGGATTCGGCTTTTTCACCATCGTCAACTCTATAAATGACCATTCGAAATTGGTTTCCTTCATCTTCATCAACAGCTTCTACAAATCCCGCTTCATCCACCAATTCTCTAATGATATACAAACCCATCCCCCCCAATCTATGTTTACCTTCCACCATTCCGTTGATGTCTGGAATTTTTACATTGGTTGGCGGAGTGCCGCTGGCGCCGGGGTCTTTAATCAAAATATCAAGTTTGTCCTCATCGGCGGTAAGGATAACCACCACTTTCATCCGGGCATCAGAGCCGCTGCCATAACGAATAGCGTTGGTGCAAGCCTCGCTGATGGCGGTTTTAATGTCCTCAATTTTCTCCTCGCTAAAATCAAGGCGATAGGCAACGCTTGCCACAGCTTCTCTGGCTATTTTTTCATAACCAAGTTCGCTGGGTATCCTTAACTCTACAACCCTATTGCTCCGTGGGCCCATACACCCATCTCCTTAAAAGAGGCTAAATTTATGTCGATTATACCATAAATTCACTTGATTAAAAAGTGGGAATTTAGGTTCATAGAATTACTTACTGTTAAAGGAAAGGATCAGGCGGCGCTTTTTCAGGATCCCACAGGTTTTCAATTTGCGCCGCAGCTTGCGCGTCGGTTAACCAATCATTAAAAGCCAAACGCTGACTCTGGTTATAAAGTTCAGGCGATAATTCACGGTCCTCTCGCTCTAATACTTCTAGCACATACCAGCCCTGTTCAGTTTCAATTGGCTCGCTAACCTGACCAATCGGTAAGGTAAAAAGAGCTTCTTCTACCGACGGTTCATTATATCCTCTCGGAACAAAGTCTAAATCACCGCCTCTACAAGCGCTGTTTTGGTCCAGAGATAGCTCTTGAGCCAGATCGGCAAAATCTTCTCCGGCCTCCAACCGTTCTATTACTTGGTCAGCTTCTTCTTCTGTTTCCACTAAAATACGACGCGCATGAACCTGCTCCGCAGAGGTAGGGACTTCATTGGCTATAGCCTCGTACAATTTATTTCTTAAAATAAGGGAGTGTATAAATTGACGGTATTTGGCTTCGTCAACGTCAATTGCCTCGGCAAGGGTGTTCATCCAATTTGAGTATTGTGTGGCTAAGGTTTCCTCGCCAATAACATTGAGCGTAGGCGTTGGAGCGGGTGTGGGCGTGTTGACAGGCGTAGGGGTGGGTTGCGTAATCTCTTCTGTGGTGGTTAATGTAGGAGAAGGCGTAAAGGTTGGAGTAGGCGTCCACACAGCAGCCGTAGCGGTAGCTTCTGCCACCGCCGTGCTTATTTCTAAAGCTGCATCCGCAGTTACTCCGCCTTCTTCGTTGGCTAAGAAGCGGTTAATAGCCTCGGTTATTTCGTCTGCGGCCACGGTAATTGCTCTCTTCTGGGCTTCGGCTTCTATCAACTTGTCCTCAATCATAATATCCAGTGTTTGGCGGTCAACAACGCTACGCTGCTGCAATACTTGAATTACGCGTTGCTCGTATTGATCTCTGATAAGTTGCCCCAACTGGTCGCCTTCTTCAGGCGTGGGTATAGCCTGGTATTCACTTAATCTTTGTTGATATAAATCCTCAAGAATAAAGCGGTCATATCGCACCCGTTCTTGGTACTCGGTTAGCGTGATTTTTTCTCCATTAACAGTAGCTACTGGAGAATTAGGTTCAAAAACATATGTTTGAAGTAAACCAAAGGCCAGGGCAATTACAACCAGGGCTCCTACTAAAGCCAGGCCCATATAAATTAGCCGTACTTTTTCCTGTTCTCTTTTAGAAAGAGCAACTTGTCTACGCGTTGGCCTTCTGGTGGATTGAGTATCTTTTTTAGCCATAAAGCTCCTTATTATCCAAAAATCCGTAATGCGTGATGTGTGACAAAATTGCTTTTCACGCATCACGCATTACGCAAATTTACGACAAATTTCGGGATGATTTAAATTTTGAAGTTTCCTTAAGCTAATGTGGCTGCAATGCAACCACCTGGTTCTACAAAAAAGGGAGGGCTATTGCATTATTAACCTGAGTTCGGGAATTTTCTTGTAGGTTGGGTTGAGCCGACGGTGATGATGATGATGATGATGATGATGATGATGATGATGTTACATTTCGGCCTGATGTTGGGTTTCATTCGCTCTTACATGCCCTGAATTTCAGGCGAAACCCAACAAATTTGCCCACGATGTCGCCAGTTTGACTCATTCAACCCAACCTACTCAGATTTATCGAACTCAGGGTATTAAATTGTAGAGAAATAGCAAACGACCCATACGGGTCGCTTGCAACTTAAAGGGACACTTAACAAAACATGAACACAAACTGAGTTTCAGTATATCCAATTCTTGGGACAGAGCAGATGTCTTTTCAGTAATTCGGGCTAAAGAAAAGTTTGCATGTCCGGGGAGTAGGAAGCGCAAAGGCTTTGCGTTGGACAAAGTAAGAAGCAAGGATTTTTTCACACTTCTTACTCCACACTTCCTATCCCCGTGTCCTTTTTGATTCCGGCTTGGAAGTGAATGGCTTTGTATACAAAGCGCCTGGGCCGGATAGGAATTACATTTATTGAGTCTCGATATATCCAGTTTTTACCGCTCAAAGCAGGGTTGTAACCTGCGTTCGGGGGTTACTCGCCATAGTATGGCGTACCCTCTCGGAGCCGGAAATTTGGATCTACTGAGTCTAGCTCTTGCCCATTATTCTGATATGCTCAGTTGTATAAGGCAACAGAGCAATGTGTCGCGCTCGTTTTATAGCTACAGCAATCCGACGTTGGTGCTTGGCACACGCCCCGCTTTTTCTGCGTGGGAAAATTGAACCGTTATCACCAATAAAGCGACGTAAGTTATCAATCTTTTTCCAGTTAATTTCCTTTGTTTTGTCTGCACAAAAAAGGCATACCTTACGCCGGTGATAACGCCTACGTCGCTGTTGATAGGGTCGGTTTCCCTGTTGTCGCTGTCCTCCCCTATTAAAGCCGCCCCCACCAGTTCTTTGGGATGTAAAGCCACCCCCACCAGTTCTTTGGGATGTAAAGCCACCCCCACCAGTTCTTTGGGATGTAAAGCCGCCCCCACCAGTTCTTTGGGGCGGTTGCCTTCTTGGCCGGGGTTTTTCTGCTTGTACAGAAGAAGCCGGTTTGTTATCGTTGTTTACTTTTTCTTTTTGTTCTGCAGGCTCTTGAGCCATAATAATCTCCAAAAGTTCAAACTATTTACAGTATTGTTTTAATATCTTTTATCAAAGCGCTTTTCATTTGGGTGTGTTTCATTTGAGTCGGAGAGGGGAGAAATTGGGGGGAACTACCCCCCAAGCCCCCCGGCTTGCGGCGCTTTTTGACTCATTTGAAACACACCTTTTTCATTTTTACATATCCAGGTGATCTAAAACCTCACGGGGATGACGATCATGATTTTCATGAGACCGGTATCTATATTTATCTCTAGGCCCCAGTATAATCATATCGCTTGCCACCACTTCGGTGCGAAAGTGCCGTTGACCGTTGTCATCTTCCCAGCTTCTGGTTTGTAATCTGCCTTCTACATAAACCTGCTGGCTTTTAAACAGTTTTTGATTACAAATTTCGGCCAGTCCCCCCCAGGCTACCACATTAAACCATTCGGTTTCCTCACGTCGTTCCCCGTTGGGAGTAACCCACGAGCGACTTGAGGCTAAACTAAATGATGTAACAGGTTTACCGGAGGGTGTATAACGCATCTCTGGATCACGCCCCATATTACCAATCACCATTACTTTATTCAACCCTCTTGACATTTTACTCCACCTATCTTACTTAAACTCTAACTTTCAGCTTGTACTAACAAATAGCGTATAACTTCCTCTGACAGCTTTAAATTACGTTCCAGTTCGATGAGCGATGACGGAGACATTTTGGCTGCAAGCAAAACATATGTCCCCTCTCGATGGTTGTTAATGGGATAAGCCAAAGTCTTTCGGCCCCAAACATCAACAGACGCCACTGTGCCCTCGATAGCCTGCACAAACTGTGAGACTTTATCTACAACGCCAGTGACGCCTTCATCATCAATATTAGGCTCGATAATAAATGCGAGCTCATAATCACGCATGTCAACAACCTCCTTTCCATGGATTTTAGCCCTTGGTCTATGCGCCAAGAGCAGAAAGAATGGAGCTAAATGCTCCATTTGCGACAAGGTAATTTATCATAAATTGTGTTAAACGCAAATCACGCCCTGCTTTACAAAAATCAAAACCCCTCCATTTCCGTTTCCAATGCTCAGTTTAGGCGCAGACCTGACAGGTTTTTATGGTTGAAGCTATTTGCCCTTTGAATCTTCGGTTGAACATCATTAGACTTGTTCCCAAATAAAGTGTCTTACAACAATAGAACGCAGATAACGCAGATAGCTCAGATTTTCACGGATTTTTAATAAGCAAAGCGGCTTTATCTGCGCTAATCAGCCTGATCAGCGGAATCAACGTTCTAATTTTTAAAAGGGGAACAACTCTATTTTGTTTGACAAATTTGAAACAAAACCTGTCAGGTCTGGATCATGCTGAGCATTGCTAGAGTAGCGCCCAATTACTTTACAAAAATCAAAGTTTTATGTAAACTTCTAATTATGAACATAGGCAATCTCCATCGGTATCTTTCGTCAGGCAAACTGCTTTTGGCGCTCATCCTAATTCTATTGATTTCTCCAACACATGCTGTAGCGCAAGACCCGCCCCCGGCAGACGCCCCGCCTCCCTTTGACCCTCGCTTTGGCGTGGTCGACAGTTTTATTAACACCAATGAAGCCAACGCTGCCGGAGCCGGTTGGACCCGCGTCTTCTTTCGCTGGGACGTTGTTCAACCGGCCGGCTCCTTTGATTGGAAACCGACCAATGTACCCGACCCTCTGCTCAACGCCGAAGTTGAAGCAGGGCGCGAGGTTGTGGCTGTGCTTATCGGTACGCCGGCCTGGGCCAGCGATAGCGGCCTCTCAACAGCCGTGCCGCCACTGGATGTTTGGGGAGATTTTGTCTTTAAAATTGCCACCCAATACAAGGGTCGCATTAAGCGCTGGGTTATCTGGAACCAGCCGGATATTACCGACCCTGCCGCCCCAAACCACACCTGGGACGGTACAGAAGAAGATTACTATCACCTTTTAAAAGAAGCCTATCTAAAAATAAAAGCCGTTGACCCAACAATGCAGGTCCATTTGGCCGGACTGACCTACACCTGGGATCAGGAACACGGTAACTCCCAATATCTAACTCGCTTGCTTAATATCATTGCCACCGACCCGCAAGCCGCAGAAGAAAATCACTTTTTCGACGCGGTTACCTATCACCTTTACTACGATCCGGTGCAGATACTACACGCCCTAACTGATGTGCAAACCATTCTGGACGCGCACGGTATGGAAGGGAAACCCGTTTGGGTCAATGAAACCAACGCCCCACCCTCCAAGGACTTTATTGAGCCTCCCACCGCCCCAACTGCCTTTAAAGTTACCCTGGAAGAGCAAAGCGCATTTGTTATTCAGGCTTTTGCCCTGGCCCTGGCGGGCGGAGCCGAGCGCATTGCCTTTAACAAAATGCGTAACGAGCGAGAGCATCCTGAGTCTGTTGAGCCTTACGGCCTACTTCGGGGCGACAACTCGCGCCGGCCTGCATTCGACGCCTTTGGCGTTGTGAGTTCCTATTTTGCAGGCGTACAGCAAACCCACTGGCTGCAACTGGGCAACATCTACATTGTCACCCTTGATAGAAGCGGAGAAACCACAACCATATTGTGGAATACCGCCCGAACGCCAATTAGCTACAATCTCAATGCCATCGCCGCCCAAGCCTTACTGGTCGATGAGCGAGGCGACACCCAACCTATTGTCGCCGGCGGCGTTTACAGTGTGCAACTGCCCGGCGCAACCTGTAGCAACGGCAACTACTGCTTTATTGGCGGCGCCCCCCGGTTGATTATAGAAACAGGGTCGCCAGATCAACGAGCGCCATTACTTCCCCTGACCCCGCCAACCTCCACCCCAACCCCGACACCCCCCGACACGCCCACGCCTACCAGTACTCCCCCACCGCCGCCCACAATCACCGCTACCCCCATCTCCGCCCAGGATTCATCAGCCTCAATAGATACAGAGACGTCTTCCACCGCAGCAGAGAGCGGAACATCGTCAGACGCCTTCCCCGTCCCCAACACAGAACAAACACCCCCACCACCCGGCGAGCCACCCGACGCGCTACCCAACCCCGATCTGGACCCTTTTGCACCCGAACCTGATCAAGCCGCCAATGTCTCCGGCACGCCAACCGCCGTTCCGCCCGTTACCCTCAACACCGTTTTGCGCCCGGACCGCCTCTTATGGCTTTTTATCATCGGTTTAATTGTTTTTACCGTTAGCTATGGCATACAGATTGCAATTTGGTACCGCATTAAGCGGTAGCTATATTGCTAAATTTTAACACAAAACCCCCTTCTCCAACTCTCGCAACCCTGACCGCCCGCCGAAGGAGACCAAGACAGTTATTGAAGTCGCCAAAAATGTGTGGTAAAATTTCACTATGTTGTTAAATTTTACAATTTTTTGCTTTTTTCGCGTCAGTCTGAATTGTTTGCCAAAGACCATTTGTTCAGGTACGATGTGAGGGTGGTTTTTGTGGCAACCAACATAGTTTTATCAGTGAGGTAAACAATGAGTATCCAACTGGAAATTCCAACTCATATTGCTCAAGCCCTACGATTACCGTTTGAGCATCAAGAAAAACAACTGTTGAGGGAGTTAGCCGTCATACTATATGCTCGTGGCATTTTGCCTTTTGGCAAAGCGCGTCAATTAGCCAATATGGAGCATTATCAATTCGGATTGCTGTTGGGAGAATGGAACATTCCTCGTCAATACAGTGAAATAGATTTGCAGGACGATTTAGATTATACCCGTAGTTAGCAATACTTCCCCCATTCTCAATCTTGCTATTGTAAATCATCTTGACTTACTCCAACAACAGTTCACTCAAATATTGATACCACCTGCCGTCCAACAGGAACTAAAACCAGAAAGCAGCTATCCGGGAGCCCTATCGGTTCACCAAGCCTTGCAAGCAGGTTGGCTTGCAGTCAAGCCATTGAAAGATGATAACTTCAAACAGGCCTTAATGTTTGACCTTGATGTTGGCGAATCCGAAGCAATTGCCCTGGCTCTTGAATTAAAGCAATCACAAATTTTGCTTGATGAACTTGCCGGACGGGCTAAAGCCAGAGCGTTAGGACTACAACCTATTGGCATTTCAGGTGTTTTGTTAAAGGCTAAACGAAACGGACAACTCAACTCCGTTACCGAAACTATGGATAATCTCAAAAAGCAGGCCGGTTTCTTCATTGCAAACAAACTGTATAATCAAATCTTGCAGGACGTAGGAGAATGAGAGCCGGCTAATAAAAAGATTTCCTGTGAATTTTGACATCCTGCCCCCCTTGTTTTAATATGGGATACGTTCGGGCGCATCTACGACTTGGGGGAGGGGGTAGAAGCAGGGAAGAAAGAGTCAAAGCGTCCATTTACCCAAGCTAATCGTAAGTGAAG
>JAJRVO010000333.1 GCA_024277275.1 Chloroflexota bacterium | reverse complement strand
TTTTGCAAATAGGCTTAACAATGCCAAGAGAATTGTTATATGAGCGTATTGATCAACGTGTCGACAAAATGATGGAACTGGGGCTATTGGCGGAGGTGCGCGACCTGGTTGAGGTCGGTTACGGTTGGGATAAACCGGCTATGTTGGGCCTGGGGTATCGGCAAATTGGGCAGCATTTGCGAGGAGAAATTAGCTTAGAGGAAGCGGCGGCTCTCATTAAAAAAGAAACCCGGCGTTTTGTTCGTCAGCAATACAACTGGTTTAGAGTGGATGACGAGCAAATCCATTGGTTCGACATAGGGGCGGGGCTGCAAGAGAAATACCAAAAAATAAAGGGCCTTGTAGAAACTGAGTTGACGGGGAGCAGGGGGGCAGAGTAGCAGGGTAGCAGAGTTGCAACTTTGCCACCTTGCTACTCTGCCCCCTTGCTACTTTACAACTTTTGTTTCACAGTTCCAGCTTGCGTGTTTCCAGGTTTGTATTATCAAAAGGCAAGGTAACGGTAAAAGTTGTGCCCTTTTCTTTTGAACTTTCCACAGAAATTGTGCCGCCACATACCTCTGTCATTCCCCGCGCAATGGCCAGCCCCAGGCCGGCTCCGCCATGCTCACGGGTAAGCGAACTTTCAACCTGATAAAAGCGATCAAAGATTTGGTCTTGTTGTTCTTGGGGAATAGTAGTGCCGGTATTGTGAACGGACATTGAGGCATTGTTTCCGATCACTTTGCTGTAGAAAGTTATGTGGCCGCCGGCCGGAGTAAATTTTACCGCATTATGGATTATGTTAACCAGAATCAAATCAAATTTTTGACGATCAACAATCATTTCCGGAAAGTCGGCAGGGATGTCGATGCTAATATTTAGTTGTCTTTCTTCCATCAATAAGGCAACGTCTTGAGTTATTTCTTGTACAGCGTCTGCCAGATTTATCTTATCTTGAGCCAGTGAAGCTACACCGCTTTCCAAATATTGAAGATTGAGCATATCGTCTATCAATGCGCGAAGCCTCATAGCATTACGCATAATGTTAGACGCAAAATCTTGATACGGGTTTTTTAACTCCTCTTCTAACACAGATGCATACCCCATTAAAATAGCCAGTGGAGTGCGCAGCTCGTGGGCGGCAATATTGATAAATTCGCTTTTCATGTGGTCAAGCACTTGAAGTTGCCGGTAGGCTTCTTGAATTTCGGTAAAAAGACGGGCATTTTCCAGGGCAATGCTGGCCTGACCACAAAGAACCGATAGAAATTCGCCGTCGCTGGGGGCAAAATAGTTTTCTGTATTGGCCAGAATCAGCGCACCCAGACTGGTCTTTTGAGATTTTAGAGGCGTAACAATGACAGAAGCCGCCCCCAATTGCTCAAGAGTAGTTTTATGGTTCTCATCAACTGTATTGCGATGCAGTGTTAGTTGTTGACCATCTTCAAGGACCAATTTAGCCAGTTTGTTGCTGGCCTCTTTTTGCGTATCTGTCCAATTTTGATTGTCAACACAACGAAAATGGGTGGTGGTTGTGCCGTCCTTGCTAACATAAAGCCCGGCCAAATAGGCCCGTGTTTCTTTTTGAGCAATCTCAATAAGGCGGTCGAGCAACTTGTCTTCATCTACGGTACCCATTAAGGTCTTGTTTAGCTCAAATAGAGGAATTAAGGAGCTTAAACGGAAGTTCTCTTTTCTAAGGCGTTCTTTTTCTAATGCTTTAGAAACGGCAATGCTCAACTCTTTGGGGGTAAAAGGCTTCAGGATAAATTCATCAATCCCCAACTTTAAGGCATTAATAGCCATATCCATTGTGCTAAAGCCGGTCATTGTTACGCAAATTATGCCGGGATCAGATTCTTTTAACATTTGAGCGATTTCGAGGCCGCTAATACCGGGCATTTTGATATCGGTTAAAAGTAAGTCGAAATCTTCGGCGTGAGCAAATTCAATAGCTTCAAAGCCATTGTGGGTGCTTTTTACGTTGTATCCTTGTGTTTCTAAAATACGCTTACACAAGTCAAGAACATCGGTTTCGTCGTCAACAACAAGAATTCTTTCTTTGGCCATTGAGTCCTCTCTTTGCTTGGCACGTTATGTGGTTGGGAATGGGTATGTGAATCAACTCCATCAAGATTATACCATTCCAGATGCGCTCTGTAAACTGGGACGCTAAGAGATTACCATTAAAATGTGAGACGATGATTGTTATTCTTTGATGGCTTGCCTGATTTCATAGGCCAAAGCCCCAAAGGTTTCGCTGTACTCAACACCTTTGGGGCGAGGCCGGGGTAAGTTGATAATAAATTCGGCGGAGATTGTGGCCGGGCGAGGGCTAAGGACCAATACCCTGTCGGCCAAAAAAACGGCTTCACGGATATTGTGCGTGACCATAACGGCCGTTAAATTTTGATGCTGCCACAGGCGAAGAATTACCAGATTTAGTCGCTCGCGGGTGAGCGCATCCAACGCGCCAAATGGTTCATCAAGCAAGAGAATGTTGGGTTGCTGAACAAGGGCGCGGGCTAGGGCCACTCGTTGTTCCATTCCACCGGAAAGCTCTTTGGGATAGGCTTGGGCAAACTCGCCAAGATTTACCATTGCCAATGCTTGTCGTCCGCTTTGTTTGGCTTTATCGGGGGGCGCAGCCTGAATTTGAAGCGGCAAAATGGCATTATCTATAACCGTGCGCCAGGGCATCAGGTTAGGTTTTTGAAAAACAATGCCTATCTCCGGCGGGGGTTTGACAAGGGGGTTGCCCGCCAGCAATACCTGTCCTTTAGTTGGCGGCAATAACCCCGCTAATAGCTCCAATATTGTTGTTTTGCCGCACCCCGAAGGCCCCACAATGCAGAGGAACTCGCCTGGGGCAACGGCAAAACTAATATCGGCTACGGCCAGTAAATCACCTTGAGCCGTATCGAATATTTTTGAGAGCGCCCTTGCTTCCAGGATTGATGTGTTCACGGTCAACAGGTCTCTTTTTAATAAACCAGTAATCGGTAATCAGTAATCAGTAATCAGTAATCGGTAATCAGTAATCAGTAATCGGTAATCAGTAATCAGTAATCGGTAATCAGTAATCAGTAATCAGTACTGCTACTGAATACCGATTACCGAATACCGAATACCGAATACCGAATACCGATTACTGATCAGCGTTTACAAACTGATTGGTGTAGAGCGTGTCAACTTGAACCGTTTTCTCAAGTAGGCCGGTTTCTTGCATAAAATCAATTGAGTCTTGCCATGCTTGCCGGTTCGACACGCCCGGCTCATTGCTGCGCCAGAGTTCAATAGAGGCGTCTAATACCTGGCGTTGGGTGGGAGCGTCTTCATCGGTTATTTCGGGGATAACCTGTCGCGCGATTTCAAAGGTTTCATCAGGGTTTTCAATGGCGTAGCTTAACCCGCGCAGGCTGGCTTTCACCATTCGTTGTACCAGTTCCGGGTCATCGGTCATTAATTTGTCGCCAACCACCAGGCCGTTCGATACCAGGTCGATATAATCTGACACTTGAATCACTTCAACCTCGATGCCCTCGTTACGGAGTTGAATAGGCTCGTTGGCAATGTAAACCATAGCCGCGTCCACCGTTTCTTGCTGAACGGCTGCCGCCTGGGTAAAGCCAATCTCTTCAACGGTTAAGGCGCTTTCATCAATTCCGGCGGCGTGAACCAATGCCTTCCAGCCGATAAAACTTGCCCCAAAAAATCCCGGCAAGCCAACTTTCTTCCCGGCCAATCCGGCAGGCTCAGAGATACCTTGAGCCGAGGGAATCATCAACGCTACCGGATAACGCTGGTACCATTTCATTACGTAGGTAACAGGCAAATCCTGGGACCGAGCCAAAATAACCTGGTCGCCGCTGGCAATAGAAAATTCACGTTCACCCTGGGCTGCCAGGGCCACAAAGTCATGTTCATAACCGTACTCAATTTCAACCTCAAGACCCTCGTCGGCAAAAAACCCTTTGCTTTGAGCCACATAAAAAGGCGCAAATTGAACATTGGGTATAAAACCGACTCCTAACCTTACCTTTTGTAGTTCTGCGGGCTGTTGAGCCTTTTGTTCTTCGGTGCCTGCGGTGCAGGCCGTTAACCCTATTACGCTAACTATGAGTAAAAACAGCAGCCATCGAAATTTCATTTTTTCTT
>JAJRVO010000332.1 GCA_024277275.1 Chloroflexota bacterium | reverse complement strand
GCTTGAGTAAGGATTATGAAGTCTTACCTCAAACCAGTGAAGCCTTCATCTATGCGGCTATGGTCAACTTAATGCTTACTCGTCTAGCTCGCAATCCTGCCATTTCTCCCTGAATTTGATTTAAGAAACACGTTCTTAGCCCTAGCACACCGAGTGGTGTTCACGCCTATATTGATAAATTTCCTTCTTAACTGACTTTCAATACGTTTGATTAAATACCCTAGACGACGGAGAGCTTTAGATTTGTCTCTCGGATTCATATCACTGAGTTGATGTGTATCGATAAGATCGCTAAATAATCGCATTACAGCCTTTATTTCACTACCTTTAAATCGGTTGCTCCAGACAGCGAGTGCATCCCCTATACTCTTGATATTTGGCATATCAAGCAAAAAATAGAAATCAATGAATGGAACAATACAACTTCGCTTTATTTCCATCTGAACGTAGTCAGAGATATACACCTGTTCATCTGCAAATTGATCCTCAAAGTATTTCTTATATACACTGCTCCCCAGCAACATAGGTTGAGCAACTGAACTATCTACAAAATGTTTCGGCATGACAGAATTACTCATCCTTCCACTTACTTTTAAAGATTAGGTCTCCAATTAGCAAGTTAACAAACATTTATGCTTTATGCATCGCGTCCAAAATATCTTCCACATAAACCAGAAATGTCTTCTCTAATAACCCAAGCACACAATACTGATCGGCCAATTACCCGCTTGTTTTTCATTTTATCAGCGTGGCGTAATGAGTCAATCGGCAAAACGATCCAGTATGGTAGCCACATGAGCAATGCCCCGATAGAAATCTGCTATGTGGATATTCTCGTTAGGGGCGTGGTTGCGGGAGTTTGAATTACCCACCCCAATAGAAGCCGTGGGGATGGTCCCGAATTGCTCGCACAAAACGTACATGGGGCCGGTTCCGGCCATAATGGGGTATACCACCTGCTCTTTTCCGTAAACCTCTTGGGCGGTTTCTGCCACTAATTTGGCAAAGGGGTGATTGGTGGGGGTGCGAGCCGGATGCTCCGGTCCCAGTAGATCAATTTGGATATCGCCAAAACCGCCATCGACCAGATGCTTTTTGAGCGACTCAAGAATTTCTGCGGGGCCCTGATCCGGCACCAGCCGAAAGTCGATTTTGGCTTTGGCTTCGTGGGGAAGGACGGTTTTTGTACCCTGGCCGGTGTAGCCCGACCAAAGGCCGCAAATGGTGCAGGTGGGTTGGAAGATGTGTTCTTTTACCAGATTCAGGCCGGTCAACCCATTTTTGAAGGCGGTCAATCCAAACTGCCGGCGATAACTTTCCTCGTCAAAGCGCATTTGCCGCAGCGCTTCCAAATCCGACTCGGAGGGCGCTTTCACCCGGTCGTAGAATCCGGGGATGAGAACGCGCCCCTCGGCGTCTCTCAGGCTTTGCAGGGCTTGCAACAGATACCAGGCCGCATTGGGCACAACCGTACCCCACGATGAGTGCAAATCGACATTGGCTTGCCGGGCGGTTAACTCAACGTACAGCATGCCCTTAACGCCCAAATAGACGGATGGCCGACCTTGGGGGTCGGTGTAACCGGCTTCCCAAATGCAGGCGTCGGCCTGAACAAGGTCTTGGTTTTGCGAGACAAACTCTTCCAGGTGAAGGCTGCCAATCTCCTCTTCCCCCTCGATGATGAATTTGACCCGTTCCGGTAGTTCTCCACGAGCGCGCATGTAAGCATCTACCGCTGCTGCTCTGGCGATGATGTTGCCTTTGTTGTCGGCTACTCCCCGGGCATAGAGCGTGCCGTCGCGGATGTCGGCGGCAAAGGGGTCAGATTCCCAAAGCTCCAGCGGTTCCGGGGGCTGGACGTCGTAATGATCGTAAAAGGCCAGCGTTTTCTCC
This sequence comes from Chloroflexota bacterium, assembly GCA_024277275.1. Lineage (GTDB taxonomy): Bacteria > Chloroflexota > Anaerolineae > 4572-78 > J111 > JAJRVO01. The sequence goes on along the minus strand of JAJRVO010000332.1, from coordinate 5,461 downwards.
CCGCTGCCAACCTCGCCATAGACCACGGGATAGCCGGAGGTGGGAATCTGGCGCGTTTCTACCCCAATGCCTTGCAGGATTTCTTCAGTAAGTTTGGCTGTCTCGGCCATACCAACGTTCTGAGCGGCGATAGACGGTTGGCGACAGAGTCGAACCAACCACTCCAGGTAGATTTCTTTGCGGTCTTCAATGATTTGCAGGATGTCTTCCATAATGGTTACTGCTTTTCTTCCAACCACACTTGCAGGGTGCGACCCACCCGTTCCAGGCTTTCCGGGGATACCTTGTCGGCAGTGTCTTCAACGGTGTGCCAGTAGGGGTAGTCAAAATCAATGATATCAACGGCGGGGATGAGACGCTCTAAAAAGGGGATGTGGTCGTCGATGATGGTATGCCGAAATTCGGGGATAAAATGGTCTTGGTAGCCCAACTCGGCGGCTACGGCCCAAATTTCAATGGAGAGTTCGTCTGTAGAGTTATGTTCATAGTAGAGCTGTTGGCCGGCGTCGCCAATCATATCAACCACCACCACCGCTTGGGGATTGACCGTAAGCTCTTGAGCCATTTGACGCGCGCCCACCGAAAAGGGCCAGCCATCCAACCGGCCTCTGTCCTCGGCGTCAAAAAATGCCAGCCAAACCTCGTTCTTTAACGTCTCAGAGTCCAGTACACGAGCCAGTTCCAGAAGCACGGCCACGCCGCTGGCGCCGTCGTTGGCCCCATCAATCCATTCGGCGCGCAGAGCCGCATCCTGTTCTTGGTCGGCGGCGGGGCGGGTGTCGTAATGAGCGCCTATAATAATAATTGGGCCACTGCCTTTGCGGCCAATTATGTTGCGACCTTTAACGCCCTTAAATAAAAATTCCTGCGACTCGGCTGACCAGCCCGCTTTATCCAGTTCGGCAATAATAAAATTGCCGGTGGCCCATCCGGCATCAGAGCCGGTGGGTCTGGGGCCAATAGCTATCTGGGCCAATACATGTTGGTAGGCAACATCCCCACTGAACGATAAATTTGGAGACACGTTTAAAGGAGAGATTGGTTCTTGAACCTCGCTCAAGATAGGTGTTGGTTCTTCAACTTCGGGCTGCGTCCGCCCCGGGCCTGCCGCAGGAACAGGTGTAGGGGTTGAAGTAGGTGATGTGTTCTGCGGCGCGGTGACAGCCGGAGAAAGCGAAGGTGTTGCTGTAGGCAAAATTGAGGTGGCAGCCACATCTGCTGATGGGTTGGACGGCGGATTACCCGACGTTGATTGTGAAGCGACAAAGAGACTAACGATGCCCGTGGTCAATAGTCCTAACCCCACCAGCAGCAAAACAGGCATAAGCCAACTCGGCAAGCGGTTTTTTCTTCTCACCAGTCGCTCAATTCTTCCGTCTTTGCTTTTTGCCTTTTGGCGGCTTTGCTAAAACTTCAACCTCTTGGGCCAATATTTCGATATAAGTGTCGTGCTCTTCTGTTTCCAGCAATACAGTTTCTTTTATTACATTGAGGCCGCGCACTGTGCCGGTAACGCCTTGAGGTGTTTTTACCTGCGCTCCTATCTTGGGTAAAAACTTTTTTATTTCAGCATATTGATCGTTTTCATAAGCCAGACAACACAGCAACCGGCCGCACAGCCCCGATATTTCTGCCGGGGCCAACGGCAACCCCTGTTGCTTGGCCATACGAATGGAGACAGGATGAAATTCGGTGAGCCAACTGGAGCAACACAATCTGCGCCCGCAGCGACCATAGCCATCGAGAATTTTTGTCTCGTCACGAGCGCCGACCTGTTTCATTTCAACGCGGGTGTTAAGGGAACTGGTCAACTCTTTAACCAAATCCCTAAAATCTACCCGCTGCTCAGAAGCAAAAGAAAAGACCAGCCGAGAGCCATCAAAACTATAACTGGCATCAATAATCTTAATGGGTATCCCCTTATTTTTTATCAGTTCATCACACGTTTCTAAAACGGTTGCTTCTTGACCTCGATACTGCTCGGCTTGCAGTAAATCTACCGGCGTTGCCTTGCGTACCACGCGTTTGAGTTTACCCTTAATCTTGCTTTTGGGCACGCTATGGACAGGTTGGGCCACAGTTCCCAACTCCGTTCCGCGCGAGGTTTCAACAATTACACGCGTATCGACTTTAAGCTGCTTTAGATTATTAGGAGCAAAATAGTAAACTTTTGTAACGGGTCTAAATCTGACCCCAACTACTTGAGGCATAGTAATCCTTTATTTAACTTAAGTTGCCACCTACACATCTTGACCGGGGAAGTAGGGAGTAAGGAGTAGGGAGTAGGGAAAAACCTTACTTCATACTCCCTACTTCCTACTCCCTGCTTTCGGCGTGTCTGGCGGCCAATGGTTGGATGTTTTGACGGTATGTGGTCAAGGTAGCAACTTGGGTGATTTAAATATCTGCATACAAAGGTAATTTAAGTAAAACAATTTCCAGGTTAAGCCTGGGATTGACGTTGCGTTCCAGATTTTGCAAGGCCGTTTGCAACCTGACAACCATTTCTTTGGCCTGAACGGCGCTGCCGCGATGAGCAATATTTTGCAGCGCATCCAGCCAATCCAGGTTGATGATCCTGGTTTGGCTGCCACTTCTTAGCAAAAGCAAATCGCGCCAAATGATTAACCATTGCGTTAACGCCTCTTTAAGCGCCGCTGTGTCTCGACTCATTCCGTAGGCGTAAGTTAATCTCTCGGCTCGATGCATGCGCAGCAAATCCAGCAGGTCGTCCAGGTATTGCGCTCGACGCGCTATAAAGCTCTCATCTGCCAGAGCGTTAACAGCCCAACCCAACCGCCCGGCGGCCAGTTGAGCCAGCAACTCTGCCTGCTCCGGCAAAACCTGCCACCGATTCTGTAACGCGTCCAGAACGTCGGCGTCAGGCAATGGCCTGAGCGTTAAAACCTGGCAGCGAGAAACAATGGTCGCTAGTAAATTTCCAGGATCGGGCGCTGTTAAAATAATAACCACCTGCGAGGCCGGTTCTTCTAAAGTTTTTAGCAAAGCGTTGGCGGCGCTGGTTGTCGCTCTTTCAAAATTGCACAGCAAAGCCACCCGATATCGACCTTCAAGCGGAGACAATGATAGCTCGCGTTGCAACGTTCGCACCTGATCAATTTTAAGCGGATTGTTGTCATCGTCAAAAATGCGGATATCGGGATGGTTGCCGCTAACCGTTTTGCGACACGACAAACAAACCCCGCAGGGTCGACTCTCGCCCTGGCAATTTAAATATTGAGCAAAAAAACGGGCCACGCTGCTTTTGCCAATATTGGGCGGGCCGGTTATCAGCAAAGATTGCGGAACGCGTTCATTCTTTTGTTGTCGTTTTAATAAATCTACGGCCCATTCATGTCCAACCACATGAATGGCAAAATCCTGATTATCATCCATTTGTCGATGTATTTTACCATAAGCCTAACTAACATGACAATCAAATTGATGATTAGAGAGCATTTTTGGCTGGGATGTATCTTCTCAAAAACCTGGGACATTGATCCACCTATGGAAGACTGGAAGGTTGGAAAGACTGCCCAACCTTCCAATTCTTTCATTGGACATCTACCCCATTCAATGCTATCATACTTGACTTGTTATGAAACGCTATAAATATACACCCAACAACCTTGCCGCCGGAGTCACTATAATTCTGGCGGTACTTTTTGTCACAGCCTGTGCCAACAATCCACCGCCGCCTCCCACCAAAATTGCTGCGACAATCAAGCCCGCCGCGACGGTGTCGCCAACGGCGTCGCCAACGCAAATTCAGGCTACGGTCACGCCTACTCCTTCCCTTGTTCCTACTCAAACCTCAATCCCGCCGACATCTACCCTGACCCCAACCTCGATCCCGCCGACATCTACCCCGACCATTACGCCAAACCCGCCTTCGCCAACCCCAACCCTGCCTCCCCCAACACCCACCACAGAAATAACCGAGCAACCCACACCCACTCCCACAGTCGAGACGCCGCCCTCAGCCAGCGTAAACGTGTACGAGACTACAATCACCATTCCCACTTACCCCGTAAAAGAGTACCTGACCGAGCAAATCGATCCGGTTTATAACATCCCGGTTTTCTACTTTAACCGCTATGAATACGACGCCGCAAACTCCGCTCCAACTCCCGTTGACTACGCCGGCGTAGTTTTAGAAAATCCGTACCTGCGTCTTACCTTCATTCCAGAGTTGGGCGGGCGCTTGTACAGCGCGGTCATCAAATCAACCGGCCAGGAAGTTTTTTACCACAATCCGGTAGTTAAACCGTCTCGCTATGGGGTGTTGCAGCCTTACGAGGCCAACTGGTGGCTGGCTACTGGGGGGATGGAGTGGGCTTATCCCACCCAGGAGCACGGGTATCGCTTTGGGGTAGCCTGGGAGTATAACATCGACCACGGCTCCGACGGAGCCGCCGGACCCGACGGAGCCGCTATCACCCTCAGCGATACGGCTCCCGACCGGGTAGGCTTAACGGTACAAGTCACCCTGCCCGCCGATAGCGCCGCCTTTACGGTTGTTCCCAAACTGGTCAACAACGGGCCGGATAATGCCCCCGTTCAGCTTTGGACCAATGCTGTCCTGGCCTTAACTTCCGGCTCGATGTCGGCCCAAACACAATTTGTGGTTTCAGCCGATACCATCACTGTACACAGCCGGGGCGAGTCAGGCTGGTCGGTGCCCGGCGAACTTGAGCAAGCCCCCTGGCCCCAGGTTGGCCCGACCGATTTGAGGGATTATAGCCAGTGGGCCAATTATCTGGGCTTTTTTGTTCCCAATCAAAATTTACCTTTCATTGGGGCTTATAACCCGGCTACCAATTTGGGCATTGTGCGTTTGGCCGCCCCCGACGCTACATCCGGCAGCGGCAAGCTATTTGCCTTTGGTCTCAATTTTCCCGACCGCAGCTATACCGATGACGACTCCCAATACTTTGAAATTTGGGGAGGAGCCAACGCCGGATTCTGGCCTAAAGACGATATTTCGGTGGCTGTTGGTCAAACTCTGGGTTGGGAAGAAATCTGGTGGCCCCTGGCTCAGTTGGGAGGCGTTACCTGGACTACAGACCGGGTCGCCATTTATCTGAGTCAAACCGGCGACACCTATACCTTGTCAACGCTGGTATCGCGGCCTACACAAGGCACGCTCCGGGTATCAACCGGCGACGTGTCGCTTTTAACCCAATCCTTTTCAGCCGACCCCGCCGCCGTTTTGCAATGGAACTTTGCCGCTGCCGATGAAACAACGAATATCCGGTTTGTGGATAATAATGGAACTGTTTTGTTAGAGTATCAGGCTGATTGAAATACGTTTAAAAGGTGGCAGGGTAGCAAGGTTGCAGGGTGGCAGGGTGGCAAGGTAGCAGGGTGGCAGGGTTGCAAAAAATGATGGGGTGTTGCTTTGCCACCTTGCAACTTTGCTACCTTGCAACTTTGCAACTTTGCAACTTTGCAACTTTGC
>JAJRVO010000331.1 GCA_024277275.1 Chloroflexota bacterium | reverse complement strand
TCTTTATGCTACACAAGATGTAGTGGGTAGTAAGAATTTATGTAAATTTCTTCTTGCCAGCCGTGCGAATTGTGGTATAATATTATGGTAAGTTGTATTCTATTGCAAAGAAACGGGGATACCTATGGCAGCATCTTTAGAGTTAGCTATTTCTGCTATTCGTTCAGGCCGCAAGGAAGAGGGGCGGCAGTTGTTGAATTTGCTCATTCAACAAAATCCCAATGATGATAAAGCCTGGCTGTGGATGAGCAGCGTGGTGAATACCGATGAGCAACGCGCCCGGTGTTTGTATCACGTTTTGGCAATTAATCCAAACAGTGAGCTTGCACGTAAGGGATTACAAGTATTGGGCATCGTCGTCTCCGACTCGCGCCCGGTCAAAGTGCCGCGAGATTCACGACCTATCAAAATTCCCAGGCCGACACCCGCATCAGCCGTACCGGAAGAACGTCGCCCTTTTTTAATTGACCCTCAAGCTATTACGGATGAATTACCCTTTACGCCGCTTAATGCACCGTTTGCCGAGGATGTTCAGGCTTCGCCATCTATTCTGGCAATAGATGTAGACGAGGAAGTTGCAGATATTCCAACTTTGGAAACAACTGCCGCAGAACAATCCGAACAAACTCAAAACCCGTCGAAACCAATACCGGTTACTGATTCTGCTGAAACAGAAGAGGATACAGCGCAGTTGCCGGCAAAGCCGGGATTGTTGGCCCGGTTGCAAAAACCGTCGCCGGCGCCGTCCTCTGCTGATACTCAGGATATGAGTTCGCCGTCTGCGGCGCAAACTGAGTCGCCCCAAACCCCGCCAAAACCGGAGTTGGTGGTAACGGCTGAAGAGACTAAACAGTTAGCTCCACAATCATTGCCGGGGCAAACCCAAACGCTGCCAAGCCCATCGGAGCCTGTGCCTGTCGTTGGTTCCGGTGAAACTCAAACACCGGCCGCCCCATTGCCGGTACAGACGCCACAACTCCAAAATCCGTCAGAGCCGGTGCCGGTTGTGCAAGCTGATGTGTCTCAAGCAGCGGTTGCGCCGATGGTGGTGCAGGCTGTGCAATCACAAAACCCGTCGGAGCCGGTTCCGGTTGTGACCCCCAACCAACCTATGAGTGGGGGCGGGCAACCGGGTGTACAGCCTGCGCCGCTTCAAAACCCATCGGAGCCGGTGCCGGTTGTACAGTCAAATGTTAATCCGGGGATGACGCCGCAGCCTCAAATTCAGCCGGGTACCGGCCCTTTGCAAGCAGCGATGCCTTTACCCGGTCAGCTTCCTGCGCCGGGTAGTGGGCCACTGCCCCCAGACACTCAAACTTATCACCAATCGCCTCAACCATCGCCATCCGGTCAGCTACCGTATGATACCCGTCCGTCGCAGCCGGTGCCGGTAGTTTATCCAGATGCTAATATGGGTGTAGCCCAAAACAATCCGACGCCACAGTATCCTGCCTCGTCACCCCAAGCGCCTGTTAATCAAGCCGGCGCTACGGTTGGAATGTCGCCTCACCAGGCTATGCAGCCGCAAAACCTGGTGCAGCAGCCTATGCCTTCTGTTCATTCCAATACAACTATGGGGATGCCGTTGCCCGCTCACAATAGTCAGCTACAGCATCCATCGGAGCCGGTGCCGGTTATTCATCCAAATAACGCGCCGGGTATGAATCCTTACGAGCAGGCTCAAATGCCGCAAGGTATGGCTATTCATTCCAGTTCAACCACAATGATGCCCGCGATGTCGGAAGCGGAAGCCAGGGCGCGATTGGCGGCAGGTCAAGCCATTCCAACGGCCAACGCGGCCGCTATGGCGTTGCAAAGCCCTCCAGGCCAGTTTGGTATGTTTGCTAATCCAATGGGTAACGTTAATTATGGATCGCAGATGGGGGGCTACTCAGTTGAAGATGAAGAAGATGAAACCGAAGAAGTTAATATTTTGGCCGTGATTATTTTTCGCACGCTTTCGGTTACAGCGCTGGGCGGCCTTGGTATGTTGATTCTTTTGGTGTTTACCTCGCCTGCCGGATAGGCGGTTATCAGTCGTCAGTATTCATTTATAAGAGGATTCAGTAATTCAACGAGCCGTAAAAAGACGAATGACGGCGGACGAATAAAACGATAGCACAGGGTTCTTTCCGTTCGTCCATCGTCTTTCGTCCGGTTGAATAAAACGCTCCAAACAATTACTGAATTTGCGTTACGCTGCAAGCTCTCCTCGCCAGGCTCTTCTCAAGTACCACAATAAATCTTTACGTGAAAGTTGTATTTCAAAACGATCACCGCCGGCTGTCTCTACCAGAATGTGCCGGCCGTCGTCGGATTCCCATTGTCGCCCGGCTGCTGTAATGGTGCGTTGTTTTCCTTGCCAAATCAGGCTTGTGGGGACTATAGAGCCGTTATGGTCTATAGCGGCTGTTACGGAGATGGGATCATTAAAAAAGGCTTCAGTTGTCATTTTATGGGACCTTTTTGATAATAAGATTATCAAAATCAACAGCTAATGTTTGATTTGCTCCAAATAGAGAAATCCCCAGGCGCAATTGTCCGGCTTTGCTTAGGGTTGTATCGTATATGCTGGTCAATTCTCGGCCATTGGCAAAAATGGTAAAATTTGAACCTTCGGCCAAGATAGCAAATGAGTTTGTTACGCCCGTATTCAAATCGATGGCGTCATGAGATGTCCACTCTTGCAGCGTTGTGTTTGTTCCGCCCGTGGTTACGCTAAAAACATAGGCATCGTTATCAATCTGGATATTGTAGTTATCGTTGTCCTCCCTCCGAAATGAAAATACAATGGCCGGATGGCCGGAGGAGAAGTCGCCGGACATTTCTACAACTGTGGCGTCAATTGTTAGCAAGAAATCTCTTGCAGAGACATTTGGCACTGTGGCTCTACTCCAGACACTTCGATTGGAGGTCATAGACATTCGGTATTTGCCGTTAGTAACCTTGTGTTCCGAGTCGGCATATTCATCCGAAGAGCCTGCCCACCAATTATTTACATTTGAACTGAAATTGTCCTGAAATAAGATATTTTGAGTTTGGGGCGCAGTTGTTGCCGGAGCGGGCGCTCTGGCTGTGGCCGTGGCTCTGGCTCTGGCCGTGGCTGTGGTTTTGGCCCTGGCTGTGGCCGCAGCTTTGTCCTCTGCGATGGCTCTGGCTTTGGCTGTAGCCGTGACCTGAGCTTCGGCTGTTGATGTGGTCCTGGCTATGGCCATTGTGGTGACCAGGGCTTCGGTGGTGGCTGCGGATGCGGCTTTGGCGGTGGCTGAGGCTCCCGCCGAAGCTGCGGCTGCTGTGACCGTGGCTCTGGCCTGGGCCGTCGCTCTGGCATTTGCCGTGCTAGTGGCGATAATCCTCACTTGAGCCACGGCTGTGGCGGTGGCTCTGGCTTCAGCCCCGGTTCTGGCTTGTTCAGCAGAACTTATAGCGAAAAAGGCAATTGCGCCAATGACTATTATGATTACAAGCGCCGCTACCCCGGCTGCCAAAATCCACTTGCCTGTGCTTTGAGACGCTCCGCCGGGCGTAATCGGCGGCGTCACTGGAATAGGGGGAGCTATCTTGGTCCCAGGTTGAGCGGGTGAAACAGGGCCGGGTTCCTGCGTCTTCTTCCACTACAGGCAATGGCGGCTGTAGTGGCGGGGTTATTTGACCGGCTTGCCTGACCTCCAAGTGAAATCGCATCGAGCCAATGGTTAGCACATCGTTGGGCATTAGGGGATGCCAGCCTGAACTTAGTTGCTGCGTGTTAATAAAAGTGCCGTTTGAGCTATTGTTATCCTGCACCAAACAACGTTGACCTTCTATCCGAATAAGGGCGTGATACCGGGAAGCGCTTTTATCGTTAATGATGACGCCGGCCTGTGAGTGACGCCCAATTACAAGCGGCTCCAAGCCAATCGCATACGCCTGACCCGCCGAGTCGACCAGCCAATATGCGCCCGTAGCCGCTTCTGCCGGCGCGGAAACCCCAGCCATAGTCTCCTCGGCATCTTGACCGGCGGGCGTGGTTGGAGGTTGGTCTGGTTGCGACAAGGTGGGCGCTTCTAAAATAGCGTCCAACTCTTTTTGCCAGGCGGCCACCGATTGCGGTCGATTGGCTGATTGTGGCTGCATAGCGCGAATAATGGCCTGACAAATTTGGGGGCCTAATTTTGGATTTACAACATCGGGCGACTCAAAGTTAGCCTGATTGACCAGCAAACTGATACTATCCGGCGGCTTTTTGCCGGTCAAAACGGCGTATAAGGTTGCTCCCAGCGAGTAAATATCAGAAAGTGGGGTGGTTCCCGCGCCGCTGTACTGCTCCGGCGGGGAGAAGCCGGGAGTTACGCCCTGTGCTCCGGTGCTGGTGCGGCTATCGCCCTCGGCCTGTTTGGAAATGCCAAAATCAACCAGCACAGCTTCACCGGCGGGGGTAATCTTTATATTTTGAGGTTTAATGTCGCGATGGATAATGGGCGGGCTTTGCCGGTGCAGGTAGCTAACCGCCTGGCAAATTTGAATAATATAATTGATTGCCAATCCTTCTTCCAGGGGGCGTCTCTGCCTTTTGACAATTTCCCACAGGTTTTGACCTTCAATAAAGTCCATCACCAGGTATTGCTGGCCTTCAAAGCTAAAATGGTGGGTCACGCGGGGTAGGGCCGGATGGTGCAGGCGGGCCAAAATTAGAGCCTCTTGCTGAAATTGCTGGATGCTATGCGGGGTTTGGAAAAAATTCTCTTTTATGGCAACGGGTATTTGGAGGTTGGTGTCAAAGCCCTTATAAACGGACCCCATTCCTCCGTGGGCCAGTAATCCGTCGATACGATAGCGATTTTCTAAAACTGTGTCTTCGGTTAATGGCATTGGCTTTACCTGTGTCTTACCAAATTATTGATCAGGCGGACTTAAAAGGGGAATCCTGACCGAAGAAACGCGAGGAGTAGGTTTTTGGCGTCTGAATAAATAAACTATATCATATTTTTGTCCTGTTCCCAAACCGGGGTTTGGGAATGAGAGTGAGCCGAGACTGAGGGACGAGACGATACATACTTTCTTGTGTCCATAAGCAGGGTGGGGTAAAATTCCGCAACAAATATATTAACCCAAGTTGCTACCTTGACCACAAACCGTCAAACTGTCCAAGCATTGGCCGCCAGATATGCCAGAAGTAGGGAGAGAGTATGAAGTAAGGTTTTCCCCTACTCCCTACTCCTTACTTCCTGCTTCCCCGGTCAAGATGCGTAGGCAGCAACTTGAGTTATATTACTGGAGCGTATTTTCTTGATTGATTACAATAACCTTCTTCGTAAACTTTTTATTGGGTTTGGTTTTGGTATTGTTGTTTTTATTGCATTGGTTTTATATGGCGACGTCCGGGAGATGGGGCGTCTGTTGCAAGATTTTCGGTGGGGTTTGATGCCGGCTATTTTGGGGTTGACCATAGTCAACTACTTGGTGCGAGGCGCCCGGTTTCACTACTACCTGCTTAAACTTGGCGTTAACAACATTGGGTTGTGGACCAGTTTGCGGATATTTGTTGGCGGATTTGCATTGACCCTTACCCCCGGCAAATTTGGCGAGCTGGTACGGGTGCTTTGGCTTAAAAATCTGGTCAATGCCGACCCGGTTAAAGTAGCCCCCGCAACGGTTGTGGACCGAATTGTAGATGGTTTGACAATGGCTATTTTGGCCTCGCTTGGGGCGTTGGCTTATCCCCAATACTGGCCGGCAGTGGCTGTGATTTTGACTGTTTTAGTAGCGGGTATTATTATTGTGCAAATACGCCCGCTGGCGCTTTGGTGTTTGAATTTTGGCGAGAAGTTGCCGTTAGTAGCCCGCTTTGTCCACCACCTGCATACGCTTTACGAAAGCGCGTATGAATTGCTGCGCTTTAAGAATTTGCTGGTAGGTCTGGGAGCGGGGCTTATCGGCTGGTCGGCTGAAGGGGTGGCTTTTTACCTGGTTTTAATTGGTCTGGGCGTGCCCAACTCTTTTAATTTGACTCTGCTGGCGATTTTTACGTTGGCTATCGGATCACTTTTGGGCGGGGCGTCAAGTTCCCCCGGCGGCCTGGGGGCAGCCGAGGCTTCGATGGCCGGTATTTTGCGGACGGTGATCAACCTGTCGGAAAATGTGGCAGCTACGGCCACGCTTTTAATTCGCTTTTTTACCCTCTGGTTTGGAGTTGGACTGGGAATTTTGACGGTTATCATCTGGCGTAAAATGCTTTTTGGCCCGAATATGGATCAACCCGGCCCGGGCATCGACAAAAACCTGGAGTTGGTTGACTCTGAGTTGACTTATGAGCAGGCAAGTTAAAGTGTCCAAAGTACGCGCTTCATCCTCAGACAGTTTGGCCGCTTCAACTCCCGGCGTTGCTACTGCCGATTCTTCTTCCGCCCGGCAAAAATGGGATGACCGTTATGCCGCATTTGTTTCAAAAAAACGCAGCCGGCCCACGCCTTTTGTAATAATGTGCCTGCCCCAATTGCCAATACAGGGCCGGGCGTTAGATATTGCGGCTGGCGCGGGTCGCCATAGTTTGGCCCTGGCCCGCCACGGCTTGCGTGTGGATGCGGTTGATATTTCGTGGCAGGGGTTGCGGTTGGCCCAACAACGTGCCCGGCAAACCAAATCTGTCCCGCCGGGGCAAATCCAGTTTATTGTGGCCGATATTGAGCACACCTGGTTGCTCAAGCGTCAATATGAGGTGATTTTGGTTTGTTTCTTTCTACATCGACCTCTTTTTCCGTTAATAAAGAAGCATCTGTTGCCCGGCGGCTGGCTGATTTATCAGACCTTGACCGTTGAAAAGGCAGCCCCGCCTGGTTGCCGTCCTTTGCGCCGTGATTTTTTGTTAGAACCCGGAGAGTTGCAAAGCGCATTTTCTGATTTTGAAATTTTGTTTTATGATGAGGGCGACTATGGCGATAGAACCACGGCCCAATTATTGGCTCAAAAACCGGCAAACTAAACAATGATAAACCCAACCGATATTCGGATAGATGACATTGTGCGCATGCGGAAAGTTCATCCTTGTGGGGGAACAGATTGGCGTGTAGTACGCCTGGGTACTGATATCGGTATTGTGTGCCTCACTTGCCAACGAAAGGTTTTGATCCCGCGCGGGCGATTTATCAAACAGGTTAAAACACAACTGGAACGCGGTCCGGAAGTTCCCCCTTTGCCCTCATTATGAACCTGACTGTCAAATCCTCCTTCAATAAAGCTCAGAACGTGGAACATCATTCGCCCGTCGAGCAAGCGTGTCTGGAAAAGCATGCGCTTATTCTCATGTCGGAAACCGGCGGGGGGCATCGGGCGGCGGCAGAGGCTATTCAGGAAGGGTTGCAGTTTCTTTATGGCGATGAGGTGCGGGTGACAATTGTTGACGCCTGGAAAGATCATATTGCCTGGCCCGTTAATCTCTTGGCCGGTACTTATAGTTGGATTGTGCATAAGGCCTTGTGGCTATGGCAGGTTTTTTGGCGACTGGAAAAGAAACCTGCCTTAATGAACATTTTTTACATCGTAATATACCCGCTGGTTGCCCCCGGCTTATTGCGACTCTTTAAGAGCCGGCGCCCTTCCGTTATTGTCTCGGTTCATCCCGTCTTAACCCCATTTGCTTTGCTGGTTTTAGAGCGGGCTAATATCAACATCCCTTTTATAACGGTTGTAACGGATATGATTAAAAGCTGGCATATCTGGTATCAAGCCTCAACCACCCTTTGTTTGGTTCCAACCTGCTCAATTAGGGAGCAGGCCGTTAGTTTGAGGATATCACCGGCCAAGATTGATGTTGTTGGTCAGCCGGTATCTTTAAAATTTAAGACGCGGTTAGAGGATAAAGCCTTATTGCGCCATAAGTTAGGGTTTGACCCGTGTCGACCTGTGGCGCTGCTGGCCGGTGGCGGCGAGGGATATGGAGCCGTGTTTGAGATTGCTCGGTGTATTGCTCAACGGGTCACCCAGGCTCAACTTATTATTGTGGCCGGGCGGAACAAGCTGCTGCAAACAAAACTAGAAGCTGTTGACTGGGAAGTCCCAACCCGTGTATTTGGATTTGTAACCAATATGCCCGAACTCATGCAAGCAGCCGATGTCTTTGTCACCAAAGCCGGGCCGGGCTGCCTGGCCGAGGCGTTTGTAAGCCGCTTGCCGCTTATCATCTTTGATTTTATTCCCGGTCAGGAAGATCATAACGTGTGTTATGTCCAGCAACACAATGCGGGCGTGTATGTTCCAGACCCGGAGGAAATTGCCGACCTCCTCCGGGATTGGTTGAGACCGGATAATCCTGCCTTAACTCAAATGGCGCATAACGCCGCCGGCTTGGCTCAACCAGAGGCAGCCCTGGCAATTGCTCGTCGCGTGTATGGGTTGATAACCGAAACTTAAGATGAACTGCTTCTGGCAGATGAGCCGCTTTAGATAATTGAACTGCCTCAGGCAGATGAGTTGTTTTAGACAACTGAACTGCCTCACTCGCTTGTGCTTTATGCCATCGTAAGGTAGAATCGAATATGGATTGGATCGGTGAATAAATCTTTTGCCCGCTATATCTTGGACCGCTAAACAGGTATATGGTAAAATTAGCATTGCATTCTTTAACTTGCAAAAGTGTTGATAGATGTTTTATTTAACTACGGGTTTTTGCTATGCAAATAAAAAGTGGTAGATCGTCTTGGATTGCCTTTGGGCTTTTCTATATTATGTTGATACTCATTGTTTCTCTTTTAGACAGTGTAAATGATGTGTTAACTTTTTCATACTGGAGCGCGCAAATTGTCCTGATAACTGTTGGAGTTGGTCTTTTTGCCCTGGTTGGAGCTCGCTTGCCGGATTTATCGGCGGGGCGGAGTATTCCACTGGCATTTACAATAGGTATTTTGACAATTATCCCCGCAGTTTTGATGGGTTTGGGAAGAATTCCCGGACTATGGCCTCAATATTTTTACATTGCTTTTGGGATGGCTGCGGGTAGTTTTATGTCGTTTCTGTTTCTAAAACTCTCCCGAGGAGTGGTAGAGCAGGATAAAGCAGAGTTGGAGAGTGACCATTTTGATTGAAATCCCTCATGAAACCATAAAATGCAGCGTGGGCATTACCGCCCATAACGAGGAAGCCAATATTGCCCACATTATAGAGGCAGTTCTCAACCAGCGGTTACACCTGGTTGAAATTGTCGAGATAATTGTGGTGGCTTCCGGGTGTACTGACCGGACTGTTGATATTGTTAAGGAATACATAGCCAACGAACCTCGCGTACAGTTGTATGTTCAAGAAAAACGCGAGGGCAAAACCAGCGCCATAAATGTCTTTCTGCGCCATGCCGGGACAGATGTCTGCGTTTTAGAAAGCGGAGATACCATTCCGCACGAGGATGCCATTGAAAATATGGTCCGTATGTTTCACGACCCCGCCGTGGGGATGACCGGCGCCCATAAAGTGCCGGTTAATACACCGGAACATATTATTGGATATCTCTCCCATTTGCGTCTAAAAATGGAACACCAGCTTTGCCTGGAGATTCCCCGCTTGGGGGAGTTGATTGCTTTCCGTAAGGTTTTCGACCAAATCCCTCCCGACGTCGCTATGGATGAAGCCTTTGTAGAAGCCCTGGTTGTCCGGCGTGGCTTGCAAGTTCGTTACGCACCCGATGCTGTTGTTTTTAATATGGGGCCGGAAACAGTCAGCGATTTTATAAAACAACGCCGCCGAAACCACGCCGGTCATTTGCACCTAAAAGCTAAATATGGGTATGAAGTATCCAGTATGGGGTCTCCTCGCCTGTTGAAATTAGCATTTGAAGAAGTTTGGGGTGCGGTACGTTTGATCTGGATTTTGGGTGCGCTTGCTCTTTTGGAAGGTTATTCCCGCATATTGGGCTGGTGGGATTATCGGGTGCACAAGCGTACCCACGTTGTTTGGGATATTGCCTGGACGACTAAAGAAGTAAAGCGTCCCGTTGACGCCAAGGGCATTAATATTACCTCGCCGCACCTGCCGGCCAAACGAGAGTAAAGCGCTTTTCAGGCTAGACCTCAAAGGTTTCCAAAAATACTTTGGCGACAAAAGGATTTTTGGCGTTGGTCTTGGTTTCGGCCAGCTAATGTTAAAACCATAATGCGTAACGAGTAACGCGTAAAAGGTTATGCGTTACTCGTTACGCATTACGGTTAACTCTGGCCCAATATGGCCGAATTGAAAATCATCGCCCCTTTGGGGTCTTGAACCGGGATACAGGTTGAGTTAACCAATATTCGGCAAAACAAAAAGCGCAGCCATTTTTGAACTGCGCTTTTTTTGCGCCTTAATTGCCTTTACCGCTATAATAAATGCTTGGCGTTGGTTTTGGTTTCGGCCAGTCAATGTTAAGGCTGTTGAGAAAAAACATACAGTAGCATTTTTGCTTATTTTGAGCGAGGAATTGTTTGAAAGATAAACTGATTACGACACTAAAAATTGTCATCAGCCTGGGGTTGATGGCCTATCTGTTTTACCGCTTTTTGTCTAACCCCACAGACCGAACGGTATTGCTTGACACGCTAACTACGGCCAACTACTGGTATCTACTGATGGCCCTGGCTTTGTATATGACTGCGGTCATTACCAATGCCGTCAAGTGGAATATTTTGCTCCGAGCGCAAGGCGTATCTGTGCCTTTGGGCGCATTGATTAATTATACCTTTGTGGGGTTTTTCTTTAACAACTTTTTACCCGCCAACGTTGGGGGGGATGTAATGCGCGGTTTTGGCGTGGCTCGCTATACCGAGCGTAACGCCGATGCGGCGGTATCGGTGGTGGTAGACCGGATTATTGGGCTGATGGGATATATGGTCAGCGCGGTGGCAGCCGCATTGATTGTGGTTGGCATTGTCTCCCAAACCGGGCAATTAGGCGGCATCCCCGCCAGCGATACGCTGATCCGGAATTTGACCCAGGTGGAAATTGTAGCCGTTTTGGGCACGGTTGCCATAATGACCGGGTTTGCGATGATACTTAGCCACCGGTTGCGCCAGTTAATGGGTCGTATTTTTGAAATCAAGTTTTTGCGCCCGTTAGCCCCAATTTATAACCAGCTCTCTAATGCCTTTGGAGCATATCGCTACCAGTACCGGTCGCTTTTTGTAGCTTTTTTGCTGGGCATTGCCAACATCATCCTGACCAGCCTGGTTGATATTGCCATTGTGGCCGGGCTGCGCGGCTTTATCCCGCCGCTTTACATTTTCCTGTTCAATCCCATTATCGCTGTTATTCTAATCGCGCCCATCAGTATTGGAGGATTGGGTACAATGTCTGTCCTCTATGTCTATTTTTACGGATTGGTGGGAGTTCCGGAAACGTTGGCGTTTGCGCTGTCTCTGATTAAACAGTTGGTGATCTATTTGGGCAGTTTGCCGGGTGGGATTCTGTGGCTTAAGAGCCGCAAACGCGGAGGCGGCTCAAGCGATGAGGACGCCCTGCCAGAAGATGTCTTGCAGGTGCGTGGCCGTGAGCCAGGCGTTTAATCTGGGGATTTTCTATGCTGCCTGGGGACACCCAGCAGAATAAATTCTGCACTACTCGAAACACCCTCTAAGTTTCCGTGTCGACGCCGGACATTTGTAAACGGTGATCAATTTGATAAAGCAGTAGGTCGCAACGCCGGTGCAATTCTTCTACATTGCTGACTCGCTGCCGGTAGTGTTTCATCACTAATATAACAAACGCCCCAATAATAAACAACATTCCCCCGCTACTAACGCAGCACCCCAGGCTGTTGACAACCACATCATCCAAAATAACAGCGTTGACCCCTAACCCGATCAGGGCCATAATTACGCCCAAAATTACTACAATAGATACCGTGCGGTCGGTGGTTACATCGCCCGTGATTGCCCTGGGAACCTTGTCCGCAAAATCGCTTTTTAACAATGCTCTGGCATCGGAGCGTAACTGGTTAAATTGCTGGTTGTGCTCGGCGCTGCGCGTGTCGTCCGGGAGCAAGATAACCATCTCCTTAAACTTCGACGCCGATGCGCGAAATTGCCGGAGTTGGTCTAATTCTTCTGGGGTGGCGTTGAACTGAGTTGATTGAGCCATAAAGAGATAAATCCTTCAATCCTTAGCTTGAAGTAACTGTTCATCTCATGCCCTTTGTTT
>JAJRVO010000330.1 GCA_024277275.1 Chloroflexota bacterium | reverse complement strand
GGCTAACCCACCCGGAGGCAAATGTAGCATTTGCCCCCGGAAATGGGTCAGTTTTACCATTTTATGGGGTACTCCGCTTCATAAATGGCATTTTTTCTGTTCATCTATTCATTTTTTAATGTGCGAAATGTAGGCTTAGGGTAGGGGCAGGTCTTGCGCCTGCTCCACCGGGATGACCGCAAGGGTGCGTCCCTACGTTTTGAAGAGGATATGTTTTACGGTTGTAGGGTGATTTGGTCCAGATATAGTTCGGTTTGAGTTTGATGATTCATAGAAAGGCATTGCGCCGTTTCCGGCGCGCATAGAGAAAGGTACAAATTATAGGTTCCTGCCGCAAGGTCTGTTGGAATATCTAGTCGAAACGTATCTCTTACTTGCGTGCCGATGTGCCGGTCGGTTGGGTTAAAGTGGCCTTCAAAGGGCAGACGCTTTGTTTGATATACCTGGTTATCATTTGCTGCGTTACGCAGCACTATAACTTGCTCGCTGAACTGGGCCTCAATGGGTGATTCTAGTTGCCAAAATAGCGAAACATACCCCCCCTGTTCTTTTGACCACGGTTGTGTGCTTAAACGCAGTCCAAGCAGTTGGGCAATGTTGCCAAAATTGCCGTTTTGCATAGGGGTGTAATCCTGTTTTAATAAACGCCCTTTAGGGGCAAAGTAAACAAATGTTTCTCCTCTGGCATATAACCCCAGGTAGTTCTCGGCTAACCATTCCGGTAAGCCTGGGATTGACCGGCCAAAACGAGGGGTGACAATGGCAACAACGTGGCACCGGTAAGTTTCTATGGATTTGATTACATCTTGCAGGGTTAGATGCCCCGTGTCAATGCGGGTCTGGGAAGTTTCGGCCAGTTCAGGCGGGGGCAGCCGGTTGGTTTGATAGAGAAAAACCGGGTTGTCGGCAATGACGCAGTCGTTGGGGGCGGCGATTTTATTGATAAATTCGATGGCCTCGAGGCGTTCTTTGTTTTCTTTGGCGACCAATGTTTGACCGTTGTTTTCGGCAATGGCGTAAGGTACATTCCAGCCAAACATGCCAAGCGTTACAGTTATGGTCAATAGCATAGCCAGAGAGCGCAGGGACGGTTTTTGGTTTCCTATCCGTTTGAGAAAATTATAGATATGGTTAACGGCAAGACCGGCAAATACGGCCAAGACCGGTAAAAGCAGAGGCAAGTGTTTGCTTCTTAGAGGCACAAGAAAATATAGCGAAATCCATACAAGAATGAACCACACTACCAGAGGCCAGTATTTGTTTGATTTGCGAGCGACCACAAAGATAAAACCGTATAAAGCCAAGGCCGTGATACCCGGATTACCAAACAGGAAATCGCGAATATAGTCGTTGTTGGACTCAAGCGGGTTGATATCCACTTCTCTGGAAACCAGGCGCATGCCTACAACTTGTTAGTAAAAGGCGGAGAGATCAAATAAAAAAACGGGCAAAAGGAAAGTTGCCAGAAAACCGGCGGCCATAATAGCCAGATCGCGGAGTAACACTGGTTGCGATGCCTGCAAATTCTTCAGCCAATTCGGCCAACCGGCTTGCCCTGCGTGTCGAGCAATAATCATTAACCCGACCAGCGGCCCGGCATAATACGGCAAGATTTTTAACGAGAGGCCAAAGCCCAAGCCAATACCGGCCAATAGAGCATAAGCCCATGCTCCGCTGCGACGATATTTTTCGGCCAGGGCAATGGCCGCTACCGCCAGGCTAATTGATGGAATCTCGGTCATAATAGCAAACGAGGGGATGAAGTATGCCGGGGTAAAGGATAAGAGCAGGCCGGCGGCAATACCCGCCGGGCGGCTGTTATAAACCGATCCCAAATAGACCACGGCTATCACTCCGGCCAGGGCGTAGGTAGCCATCAATAGTTGTAGGGCGGCGGGTTGGTTGAATATTTTCCACGGAATGCCCAGGGACCACAAAAAGTATGGCGGGTAGCTGACAAAGATTTCCCGGTAGGGAGTATATCCGGCTGCCCATAATTTGCCTAAAACCAGGTGTATTCCTTCGTCGTAGATAAGGGGAAAAATGTCCAACACCCTTAATCGCCACCAGTAGAAAAACAAAACAAGAGCGGCGATACTCCCCCGGAAGATGATGTTGTTGCGTGATATTCGCACTAAAAACCTTTCTGCTTTTTCTAACGGATATACCAGTGTTCAGTGATCAGCGTTCAGTCATCGGCAGCTACTGCACTCACTGATAACTGCTAAGAAACAACCAGTTTCTGGCTCTTTTAAGACCGCAGAGGTTTTTAAAACCTCTGCGGTCTGGAACGCTGAACACTGATCACTGATAATAGATCCTTGTTCTGGTAAACTCCTGCCGGTGGGGATAGTACGCGCCGGCCCACTTTCTGAAATCTGAAAGGGGACGGGTATACTTTCTCTTGGAGAATACAACGGCCTGGCACTCGTATTTTTGGGCCAGCGTTTTTATTGTTGCTTCGGTGATCAGGCCGCTTGCAATTCGTTCTTTTGATAGCTCGACCAACTGGGGCGCCGGCAAGCGGTTGGCGGCGATGGCCAGGGCGGCGTCATCGATGATAACACAATCGTCGGGCGCGGTGTGTTGCTGGATAAAGGTTGTGATCTCCTGTCTTTGTTCAAGCTGAATTAAGTCGTCTTGAGTATCGATGCCCCTAAGATTAAAGGTGTTGACCTGCTGCCGGCTAACCCACAGATAGAGGCCCAATAAAAAGAGACTTGCTCCAACCCACCACAGTCGTTGTCTTGAATCGCTTCCCTGCCGGTTGCGGCTCCGGTGTATCAGCCGGCGTACAATGTCGACAACTCCCCAACCGGCCATCATAGCTACGGGGGGTAATATAATGGCTATATCTACCATGCGCAATGTTACCTGTAGCATAAGCCAGCAAAAACTCAACAAGCTCCAAATCAAGATGATCCATAAAGGGTGATTGGGTTCTTCGTGGATTCGGGTCAGGGCATAAGCGCCAAATAAAAAAAGCCAAAGATTGAAAGCAACAAATTGTCCAACCGATATGAAGTTGATTTCTTGAATAAGCGCTAAGTTTTGCTTGAGCGTAGCATAGTCTTTAAGAAGATGACCAAAAATTATATCAGGCGTGGCTATGAGTATACCAATCCCCAATGAGATTAGAACGCCTGCCAGCCAGATCCCGATTGACTTATAGATATTTTGCCGCTTTAGGGCTAACGGTATCCTCTTTATAAAGACCCTAAAGGTTTTTAAAACCGTTAGGGTTTTACGATCTGCATCTGTAACCTTTACAATCACAGGGTCACGGATTGGGCCAGAGCTAAACGGGATGTCTGAGTTGAGAAAAAGGATAAATATTACGGCAACCAATCCTATAGTGAGTACGGATATGGATAAAAATAAAGCTACACCCCATACGGCGCCGCTTAAGAGTAGCCGGATTGATTGTTTTGGGCCGGAGTAACGTAAGATGAGAACCAGCGACAGGGTGGCAATGCTCAACGCCGGAGTCACGGCCACAATTGTGGTGGCTGCTTCGGCCAGAAAGGTGGTGGCGGTGGCTAACAAAAAAACGGTCGCCACGGCTACTTTTCTGCCCAATAGGGTCTGGGCTATGATGGATATGTTTACCAAAAGGAGTACTCCAAACAACAAAAAAACCAGTTTGAAACCCGTTGGCGATAAACCAAATCCGCCTAGCCAACCCACAAACCAGACAAATAGCGGGCCGGCCAGGGTAAATATTTGAGTGTACGGTTCATATCCTTGATTGATGAGTCGGCTTACTTGTAAATTAAGGCCATCATCGTAGGTCAAGGGAAAGGTGGGAATGAGCGCCGCCTGAATGACAGCATAGCTCAGGCAGAGCGCCGGCAAGAATAACCGATAGCGATTTCCAGAGTCGGCGTTTGTCACAGTATTATTCAACCTGTATGTTTGCCAGATAAACGGCGTTCTCGCCGCTGGTGTCATTTACCACGGCCAGACGCTCCAGAGTTTCAGATGAATACAATCCCAATTTTAGCCGGTATGGTCCGGGAATCGCCTCTGGAGAAATGGATAGCGTTGTCTTATCCACAACTACTCGCCCCGGATACCAGCAAGAGGTTGGCATAACTCCCCCGGCTGCTTGATGATCGCTTTGGGCCACAACCCCGTTAGTGTCGTTTAGCAGGTGGATAAAGATGGTGTAATCTTTTTCCATATTTGCCAGGGTTTCCCAATATAAGGTCAATTGGATATCCTGTCCTGCTTTGACAGTAGTTTGATCTATATCATAACCTATCAGACGCGCTTTGTTATCCCAGTTGGTTTCTGTTTGAATTTGAGGCGGGCGGTTATTGATAAAATCAAGAGAAGGTTGTGCTTCAAATATCCAGACCGTTGGGTGATCAAAAAGGTGAAAGGTTAGTTCTGCCCGGCTATCGTCGATTTTCCAGCCCAGCAGGTTGGGTTTTCTTTCAAAGACCTTGACTAATTGAAAGCCCAGTTCGCCCTTGAATAGTTTTGTGTAGTATTGGTGTTCCACGGGGAAAAGAGGCGCTCTATCTCGATACAGGGCGTAGTTACGCTCGGTAAAGATGATGTAATCTGCGCAGCGGATGCGTTCTCCAATGTGTCGCCGCTTTTCCTCATCAGACCAGGGGGTAAAGTCGC
The DNA here is from genome assembly GCA_024277275.1 of Chloroflexota bacterium. Classification (GTDB taxonomy): domain Bacteria; phylum Chloroflexota; class Anaerolineae; order 4572-78; family J111; genus JAJRVO01. The sequence continues at coordinate 13,092 of JAJRVO010000330.1, read as the reverse complement.
CGTTATTGAAGTTTCCATCTTTACCCCGGCGGCTGACTTCGATACCGAGTTCTTTAAAAATGGGTGGAAAGCCGGACTCAAGCGCCGGAGGACTTGAACGATATAAACGATCAAAGTCAATTTTTATCAGTTGGTATTCGGCTCGATTTTCACCCTCGACCTCAAGCAATCCCCCCCGGTAATCATTGCTGCCCCGCGCAATTTTTGCCCCGGCCGGTATATTAGCTTGAATCCACTCAGAAGCAACAATTCGCGGGTCGGGCAGGGCATATATGTTGGTAAAAGCCAGGGCGTATAGCGCAGACCCGGCGATAGTCAGGCTTAACCAGGCTAACGCGCCGTATTTCAAGAGCGGCCTGGCTTGTTGAGTTTTTGCCTGCATAGCCACAAAAAAGTTGGCGGCCACAATATTTAGTATGGGCAAAATCGGCACGCAGTAGCGAATGAATTTTACTCTCGATGTAGCGCCAAACCACACGTAGAGCAGCAAAAAGGATAGAAGGATTAGATTCTCGACCCGCCGCCATCGAGAAAAACTGTGAGCCACGCCGGCCAGGTAGGCCGGGAGCAGAAATGGTCCGGCAGACCAAAACAGCAGGTTGGTAAAGTAAAAAGCCGGCGTTGTGCCTTCAAATTGCAGGGTGTAGCGAGACTTTATGTAGCCGCCGGATTGTAACATAACCCAGACCAGGCCATCGTGGAACAGGAATTTTTTTGTGTCTAAAATCAGGGCCGGGTTCAGCAGGACAAAAACGACTATGCTTAACAGGCCTGCCAGCCATAGTTTCTTATCAAATAGTACAACGAATTTGGAATAGAACGGATGGTTGGCGGGCAGAGAGAAATTGGCTACTTTCTTGCTCCGTTGTTGTGTTGCCGGGTTTTGTGAAGCAGTCGCGCTTTGCCGAAAGCTGTTGTAACCGTGAGCAACTACCAGGGGCAGAAGCAAAAAGTAACCGTTTAGCCGAACAGCAGCTACCAATCCAATGACTACACCCGCAAAAATGTAGCTTCGAATGGTCCCCGTTCTGGCTATGGACAGGATTGGAAAGAGAACTGCCAGGATACCAAAGGCAAATATGCCGTCGAGGCTGTAAAAGTGGACGTCCTGGATGAGGAGTACTGTGAATGTGGTAAAGATAGCGGCGTATAGCGCGACCTGGCGGTCGTAGGCTCGTTTAGCCAACAGGTAAACCAGGAGAATGGTGGCCCCTCCCAAAATTACGGCAAACCCTCTGGCCACCGGATAGATGTCATATTTATCCGGGGTGGTAAAGAGGGATAGGGTGATTGTGATGAGCTTGATCCCCAACAGGGGCAGGGAACCCCACTCGGAGGCGATGGGATCAAAGAGATTAAAATCCCGGCCCCACTCAATCAATCGCCCTTCATCGGGGTTAAAAAAATAAGGATAATCCCAAAACAAGCCGTAAGCGCGTAACCCAAAACCTATGGCAAGTGTCAGGGCCAGGATTATCTCATATTTTCTTTGCCGTATTGGCCAATCAATAAACTTTTTTGCTGTCAACATCAAGGCTATTCCGTCGATTTTATTGGATAACGATGCCCGGAATGATTGCGGCGTTTTCACCGCTGGTATCCGCCGCTACCGGCAGGCGTTCCAGCGTTGTTGGATCGTATAAACCTGCATATATGTTGTATTGCCCCGGGGTAATATCGGCGGGGATGGATAATCTAATGGTATCTTTTATGATCAGCTTGACCGGCCACAACTGGGTCGGCAGCAAGCCGTCGAACACTTCGTGATCCGCGCTGACTACCGTTTGCCCTGTCGCATCGCGGAGGTGGACAAAAATCTTGTAATTTTGGGTGAAGGGTTTTAAGGTTTTCCAGTAGAGCGAAACATACGCTTGTTTATCTGCTCGACTATCACCCTCGACCCAATCTATGCCCAGCAATTCTGCCTGGTTGTCAAAGTTAGCATAGGCCGGCATAGCCGGGTTAGCCTGGGTCAAAGGTTTGCCAAGCATAATCTCCTTACCCTCGACCACCCATATCCGCAGATAATTTCCTTTTGTCCAATCGTAATAGGGACGAATACCGTTTTTGATACGGCCAAAAGTGGGTACAACGGCCTGACAATTGTGCCGGTTGGTGACATCAATCAGCCCTTGCATATCCAATGAACCACTCTCAAAGCGGGCATAAGACATATTAGACAGCCAGGGCGGGGGCAGGCGGCCCGACACAAAGGCAACATAAGGGTCATCGGTAATAATACAGTCGTTGGGGCTGGTTAATTTTAACAAACCCTCGGTGATGATGGCGGTATCCCCTTCTACCAGGGGTTTTTTTGCCTTGGCCAGTTTCTTGAAGGGTGTGACCATTTCCACTGCCAGCAACACCGCTAAAATTACCAAAACCAACCCTGCCCCCCATTTTATTGTAAGCTGTGACTTGCTCGACAAGCGCCAAAAACCGGCAAGTTGACTTAAAGCCAGAGCTGCCAATAGAGCCAATAGAGGGAGCAGCATGGCCAGGTGTTTATCGCGGAGTGGGGTAAAGGACATCAAGAAAACCAGGGTTAGCAGGGTCCAGCTAAAAATAATCCAGCCAAAGCGTTTGAATTGGAATAATGTTCTGCCCAACCCCCATACACCCAGCAGCGAAAGAACGGGCCAACCGGAGATGATTTTCCAGATCGTCTTCAGGTTGAGCGCAATATCGTATGGATGAGCGGCATTCCGGCGCATATAGAATAAAATGGATTGCTCCCATAACCCAGACAGCCCGGCAGCAGCCCAACTTGCTGCTACCACTGCCAGAATCAGGCCAAACCATAACAAATAATCCTGAAGAATACGTGCCTTTTCTTGCTTTAACCTTGTCCCCAGGCTGACTTTTGTATTTTGGGTTGGATAAAATAGCAAAATCGCAGCGATTAGTGGAACTGCTGTAACCATAAATAGTTTGAGCAGGAAACTGCCCGCCATAGCCATAGCGCTCAACAAGAGCCAATGTCTTCTGCCTAAAACGCGGTAACGTAAGGCCAATGCAACAGCCACCAGAGCCAGACTGACCGAAGTGGTTTCCGGATTCACCAGGCGGGCCGAGCGAAAAAATTCAAAATGAGCGACAAGCAAAAGCCCGGCCAGTAAACCCGTTAACTTGCCGTCTAAAGATTGACCAATTCTAATCAGGGCAGCGATGCCCAAAATGGCATAGCCTACCATAAAGAATTGCATACCCCAGATAGAGTCAAATAACCAATAGGGTAAATAGGCGCTCCAGGCCATCAGGGGTTGCTCGCTCATGTGCAATTCATGGTAAGGCATAAACCCCTTATCCATCAGCCGGACCACGGTAAAGTAAAAACCCTGGTCGTAAGTCCAGTCGCCCCACATTAAATTGGATGTCTGAAGCCAAAAAGCTCCTGCCAGGGTAATAATTGTTCCCAGCATAAAGATGAATTTGGTTTTCCATTTGGTCAGAGTGTTATGCATGCAAAGTAATGCCTTTTTAAGTGTTATTGGCTTGGTGTCTGTAAACCGGAGTCTTCTTCAACAATATGAAATGTTTCCAATATTATTTGATCATCAAGTGATTTTCCATCAGGCGTGTAAATTGAAACACGTTTATTTCCGTTGAGCAAACTCAGGCGGACCATATAAGTTCCAGGCTTAAGTTTTGGATTGAACGCTATAGTGCGGTGCGTGCTGATAACAGACCCACCCTGACGCCAGCGGAACAACTCTTTGGCCGGTAATTTTGTTTGACCGATTAATACCCCCTGGTTGTTGAGGATTCCAATAAAAATATCATGTTCGTCAAAAGTTGCATCGGTTAAGAGTTGCCAATATAGCTTGGCCTCTACCGTATGGCCGGATAGTGTTGGCGTGGCTGAAAGCTGATAACTAACTAGCCGAAATTGGTGTCCCCAATCATAGTCAACTCTATTTGAAGCAGGCCATTGGTTAAACAGGGGCAGGGCAGGTTCAATACTTTCAAGGGGGGTCAAAAGGGCAACCAGATCACCGGTGTATCTGTTGACAAAGGGAAATGTTTCACCGGCCGGTGTTAAAGCAAAATTATCAGGCGGTGGTTGGCGAGACACATAAGCTATCCCGTGCCCCTGCTTGTCACGAGTAAGCCACACAAAAGATGAAGACCTGACGTGATGAAGCCGTGAGGTTAGGATAGGTTTAGGATCGACATAAATCACCGGGCGATCAGTTAAGGGGGCTGTGTGTATGCCGCTTGTTTCACGAAACTCGTCGTACAATAAGAGACGGGTGGCGGGTTGGGCATAAACTTGGAAAGGGAGCAAAATATCGGCATTATGGGACTCAGCAATTAAATAACGAGTCAGGTCTACCAGAGAACCATTATATTCTTTGTAGACTACCGGTTCATTAGCCCAACGAGTAAAGTAGTTATGGATGGTCACCCCGCCATTAATGATAAGGAACAGAGTAAATACAGTAAGTTTGAGTCCAAAGGTGGTATATTGTTGGCGTAATTTCTTGCCAAATAGAGGTCTAGCAAGTACAGAGGTTAAAGTCACTAAGACTGAGGCTACAATAGTGTAGTAGGCCGGCAAAAATCCTGAAAGGTGGAGTGCATGAACGGCAGGTGGACTGGTAAGGAGTGCGGGCAGCCAAAGTATAAATAAAGTAATTAACAGGAACAAGTAATTTGATTGACGAAAATGGAGCACAGCCATAATCAGCCCCAGCCAAAATGCGCCGATATTTATCCAGCCAAAACTGGGCTGCCCGACCAGACCAAGCTGCCAAAGCGCATCGTGTCCAACGCCAAATACACTGAGCGCATCAAGTAAATGCGCCGTTACACTTAATCTGCCTTGAGCAATAAAATCCCCAACAAAGACCTGACCGGTGCGTGCGGAGAAGGCCGCAGAATTATTCAGGTAAAAAAGCCCCAGGGGTAAAAAGACAACAAAAGAAACTACAGCCATAGCCGACAAACCAAGCCAGATAGTGTGCCGGTCAGAGGTTTTTTTTAGGCTTAGGCTTGCTTTTATAGAATCACCCAATGACGATTGGCTCCGCCATTGGGTGATTAGATATGAAAGGGCGCTTGTTGAATGTATAGCTGTGCCGGTAACAAATCGCCTTTTGCCAAAAGCAACCCAGGCTAACGTGAAAAGGGCAAAGACTAATGGGAGTAGTCTGGCGGAAAGATATGTGTACTGGCTAAGACCCAGAGCAATGCCTGCCATTGCAAAGTGTAGCCAAGATCGATGCTGCCAGCCATACCAGAATAAGCCGGCGGTAAGCATCACAAAGAACGGAACCAGGATAGCTCTAAACCCGGTGTGACTCATTAGCACATGCCAAAATGATGAAGCCAACCCACCGGCAGTAAAAAGCGCTAACCAACGACGATCCGGGCTGCGAGCAAATAAAATGATTACCCAATGATACGTTAAAGAAACGGTGAGGATACCTGTTAATGCTGATACCAGCCGAAAAGCAAACGGAGTAGCCCCAAGAACACTCATAGAAAGCGCTCCCAGGTAGTGTATCATCGGCTCCCGGCCGTTGTTGCCTACAAAGAATGGTTGAGGAGAGCGGGTCTCAAGCATCCACCTGGCATCCATAGCATTGTAAGCTTCATCGTACCAAAAGCCGGGAGTCACCTCGGCCAGCCGCCATAGACGAAGCCACGCTGCCAGAAGGATCACAATTAGGATTAAGATTTGATGTAACCACCGTTGGTTTGGGGTTTTGGTCATCTGGTTAATCTTTCAGAATAAGGTAGAGATGTATCTTCTCAAAATGTAGGGGCCGTACCCTTGCTGCCGTCTCATAGGGCAGGTGCAAAGCCGTGTCTCTACCACGGATTATTGAGGTGATACGTAGAAATCTCCCAAAATAGCTTGGGTGCCAAGCAATTTTTCATCAGGGGTGTAAATTGACACAGGCTTGTTGCTCCGATCAAATAAACTGATGCGAAGGGTAAAAGGGCCGGATCCCAACTCAGGGTTGATATCCAGAGAACGCTCTGAACTAATGACATCTCCTTTATGACGCCAGCGAAACAGTTGTTTGGCCGGGTGTTTTGTTTGAATGATTGATGACCCCTGAGAGTTAAGTATTTCGATTAGAATTGTGTACTCCTCGTACTTAGCATCTGCAAGAAGTTGCCAGTACAGGATGATAGATAGGGTGTGGCCAGATGGCTGTGGATTGGTGACAACTTGATAACTAACCAGTTGAAATTGGTTGCCCAAATTGTAATTTACCTTGGGTGAGGAGGGCCAGTCAAAGAACATATGTAAGGCCGGCTCGATACTTTTAAGGGGGGTTAAAAGAGCCACCAGATCACCTTTGTACGGATCGATAAAAGGATAGGTTTAACCCATTGGGGCGAGTGCAAAATTAGGGGGTGGGGGTTGGCGAGAGACGTAGGCTATCCCCCGTCCAAGTTCATCACGTGTGAGCCATACAAAGGACGATGACCTGACATGGTGAAGTCTTTTATTCAACCTGGGCTTTGGGTCGACAAAAAGTAGAGGACGATTGGATGCAGGTACTGTTGAGATGCTATGCTTCTCCTGAAACTCATCATATAATAAGAAGCGTATGGTCGGTTGAGCATAAATGCGAAAAGGAAGCAAAATATCGTTATCTTCAGATTCGGTAATTAAATAGCGAGTCAGATCATCTAAAGGACCATTTAAATCCTGGTGGACTGCAGGCTCGTCGACCCAACGTGTGAAATAGTCATAAGTTGTCATCCATCCATTGGTGATGAGAGCTATGCTAAACGCTGCAAATCTTAACCAAAGAGCAGCGTGTTGTTGATGTAGTTGCTTGCTAATTAAAGAAGCCGCTGTGATTAAGCCCACCGATACAAGTATGTAGTATGCTGGGAGCATTCCTGACAAGCGAAGAGTGTGAACGGCTATATCAGAAAGAAACCCAGGCAGCCACAAGACAAACAAACTAGCCAGCAACAATAAATATTTTGGTTGGCGAAAATTTCTAATTGTTACAATTAAACCTATCCAGAAAGCGCCAATGTTGAGCCAGCCAAAACTGACCCGCCCGGGTATACCCATCCCCCAGACAAGGTCATAGGGAATAGTGAACACGCTAAGGGCATTAAGAAGATGTTCTGTTAGAGGTATTTTATCTCGGGCAATTTCGTTCCAGATAAACGACTGACTGGTTCGCATTGAGAAAGCAGTGTGATCGCCAAGAAAAAAAAGACCCAATGGAAGAAAGACTACACCGGAAACAACGGCCATAATCAATAGGCCCAGCCAGCCGGCTCGTTGCTCAGAAATTACTTTAATGCGCGGGCTTGCCTTTGAGAAAGTAGTAGGCCAGAGTTGGGTGAGTTTTAGGTTTATTGAGTAGGCAGAAGTACTCATTGTATGTATCGGCGTATGGGCAAGAGATTGCTTTTTACCTGTAATACTCCAAATTAGCATAAAAAGCCCAAAAACTAAGGGGAGTACTCTGGCAGAAAGATATGTGTATTGACTGAGTCCCAGTGTAATACCCGCCATCGTGAAGTAGAATAAAGATCGGTTTTGCCAGCCATACCAGAATAAGTAGGTTGTGAGAATCACAAAGAATGGTATTAAAATGGTACGAAAACCGGATCGGCTTGTAAGTACATGCCAGAATGAGGTACCCAACCCGGTGGCCGCAATCAGGGCCAACCAGCGATGGTCTGGGCGAGTGGCAAACAGAGTTACTACCCAACGATACGTTAAGGGAATGGTCAGAATGCCAATTGACACCGCGACTAACCGAAAAGCAAAGGGAGTAGCTCCAAGAATACTCATTGAAAATGCCCCCAGGTAGTGCAGCATCGTTTCACGCCCATTATTATCAACAAAAAAAGGTTGGAGTGAGTGGGTCTCAAGTATCCAAAGAGCATCCATAGCATTGTAAGCCTCATCAAGCCAGAGGGGGCCTTCACTTAGCCGCCACAGGCGAAGCCAGGCGGCCAGAAGTATTACAATTAAAATCAGGATTTGGTGGAGCCATTGGCGGTTTAGTATCTTGCTCATTATCAAGTTACCTGGTTTTTATTTCCACACTGCCCAGCAAAATGGTGTTTTCATCGTCCGTATCGTTAAAGATTCGATACCGTTCAAGGGTGTCTGGGTTATACAAACCTGTATAAAGCTGGTATGTATTAGCCGGCAGGTTATCAGGTATGGAAATAGTTGTTTTATCTGGTAACTGCTCATTCCCCTCTTTAGCCGAGTCCCAAACCTGTATAATGGCTATATAACCCGTGAACGGTTGTGGTTCACCGGCTTCACCAAAGAGTACGTGATCAGCTTGAACTACATTTTCGTTGTCATCATTGCGTAGATGTACAAAAACTTTGGCCGGAAGTTGGCTTGACACCTCGGCAAACGAGCTTGTTGGTTTCCAAAATGTGGTCAAAAGAATCTCTGAGCGAACGCTTAACCGGGTCAAATCAACCCGATATCCTTCCAGAGTAGCCATTCCAAAATCAGCCGATACCGGCTGGGTTGGTGATGCCGCTTGTTGTATGGTTTGAGTTAATAACACGCCCTCATCGTCTCGCAGGGTTATTCCGATCAGAAGAACCAAAGAGAAAAGTCCAGCAGCAAGCCAGACCCAAAAAATTTTCTTCCTTGGCTGAATTGCTTTTATATAAGTGGTGGCGATTACGCCCATCAAAATAAAATGTGCTAAAAGAGCAAGCACGGCGTACCGGCCAACATATAATTCAAAGAGTCTATTTCCTTGTATTAGTCCTATAGTGAGTAAACTTATACCCATTAGATAATGAGGTTGGTACCGCACCATAAAGAGTAGTGGGATTACCAGGAAAATACTGTGATGATACCAAACCAGTGGCGATGAAATTGTTATAAATGTCACCAGTGTGCCAAACAACCACATCCTGGCTTGTTTGGTCCACAAAACGTTGTTAAAGCCCATTAGGAGCAGAACGCCCAATATCCCGGCAAATAGCGCCTTATGAAATTGGATTAAGGCGTTCTTCATATTTATATCTGTAAGCAGCCCTAAAAACCGATAAGATAAACTCAATATGCTCTGATTGTGTTTTGTGGGCCGAATTTCTGCGCCCAATACAGGTAGGATGGTCAGAAAATCACCAACAATAGCCCAGCCGAACTGAAAAGCCGCTACAGTTGTTAGAATGACCAACGTGATGAGGCTGACAGCAATAACTCTATATTGGCGCATCAGAAAGAAGTATGCCAGCATAATAATTGGCGACAGTTTAAGTACAATGGCTAATCCCAAGAAAATGCCGGCTAAATTGGGGTGTTTGTTTTCAGAATAATAAAGTGTCAAAACTAGTGACAAAGCAACAAAAGCGTTGATTTGTCCCATATAAAGCGTTTCCCAAAAAGGGGCAAATGTTAAAAAGATGCCAAACACTACCCAAATAAACCAGCGATTGTTTAATTGACCATTTTTAGGTTTAGTCAGCTTAATAAGCAAAAAAACGGTTGCAATCCAGGCAACTATGCTCAAGACAGTCCAAAGAGATAATGCCCCATTAACACCCAACCAGGAAAATATAGACAGAAATACAAGCGCAAACGGATGATATAAAAGGCTTTTACTGGTTTCATCTGGCAGGTATGGGTTTTGGCCGCCTCCGGCGTTTGTGAGAGCATTAAAGTAAAGATTAAAATCATACCCCGCATTGTAATCTGTAGTATCGGCTAACCAATGGATACTATATAGCCCTAAAAGAATATAGAGGCAAAACGCTATAATTATGGTGATAAGAGATTTGGGAGATAAGGTTATAGCCGTTGTCTTAAGCATAGTAGTTCGTCTTTGTTAATTTCTCAATTGGGCGTTAATTTTATAGTAATAGTTTGATCATTAAAAGGGAAAAAAGTCACTTCAGCATAGATATAGTGATGGGGAGTTTTACACACTCAACAGGTTCAATAGTGTCGGCAGCGATACCAGGTATTGATTGATTACTACTTACCATTTTTGGGCATACATTTAATATATATTCTCCCGCAGATAGCATTGATGGCAATGTTATGGAATAGGACATTGGAATAACATTGGCTCGTGCCATATATTGTTGGGCAGGGATCTCTGGAAAAATTGGTTCTGTAACGGTGAGTATAGGTGTTTCTGCATTGTTGGCTGATAAATGTAAGACTAACTCAACATCTTGAACCAAGCCGGTGATTAAACCGGCTTCCATAAGGGGCTGCCAATAAAGAGTTAATTGACCTGTTTGACCCGCCCTCCAGGTTTCATGATCAATCTTATAACCCACCAGTCGGGCTACGCTACTAAACGTAATATCTAAAGGTGCTGTATCTTTGGGAAGTTGTTGTTCAAGCATCAGAGCAAAGCCGGTTCCGGGATCAATAGATTGAAATTGTCCGATGGCGTCAATAGATATCGCCAGTCGTCCGGCAGGAAATTTAATAGGGAAGATGTTGCTGCCATTACTTGTTCTCAAGTGTATATCATACAAACCACTAGAGTTGTTTATTTCTGTAAGGGGGCATAAACTCTCTAGAATGGCTTTGGGGGTATTGACTTCGGAAGAGAATTCTGGAGTTGGAGTGCATAAGGTCCATTTTGTTTCTCCCCCGGCACTGGGAGACAAGCCCAACCATAATTCCTTGTTAATCTCAGGTTTTACATTTTGCCAAAACAGGGTTAAATCCCCACTGGGGAGAAGATTGTAACCAAAAAGGTTTAAGACATCCTGCAAACCGTTGCTTTGCCAATTAATATGATGTTGGATAGGATTGCGGTAAATTAACACATAGTCTATCCCATGCATTGTAATTTTATGAGCAGGAGAGTAGTGCTTAGTAAAATATAGCCACACGTCCATATCTTTTTGTTGATTACGTTGCCATTGGTGGTGATAATAGAATAAATAATCACCTTCCATATTATCGCCGGTCTTTCTGGTATAGTCACGTACCTGACCAACAAAGAAGGGATCGACGGTCCAATTCATCCAACTTATCACCAATAATGACTCGGCATCTGGCTGTTGGTTAACGTATGCGGCAGCTTCATTTAAACCCTCGCCCCACCCCTCAATACTCATCAAGCGAGAGGCAACCGGACTACCGCCAAATAGGGGGTTGTAATAGGTAAAATAGTAAGGCCAATGATCTAAAATTAACCAGCCGTTAAAGAATAAGATAACGCCACTTAACAAGGGTAATTTCCAGTAATTCATAATGAGTTTATGGCGAGTGCGTTTTGTCAGGGCATCTGCCAGCCAGAGTAAGCCTAAGGCTACAAAAATGTCAATTACCGGAAAAGCCGGCAAAAAATAGCGCACCATCTTTTTTGGCGCTGTAACTTCGAAAAGTAAAAACATACCTATGAAAACGGCCAAAGCTGTAAATATTGGGTATTTAAGCAAATAATGATGCAATGAGGCCAAAGAGTGCCACAAAGATGAGCGACACATTGCCACCAGCAAGGCCAATAAACCAATTATCTCTAAAGGGGACGATCGTAAGAGCCAGCCAACAGGATAAAAAAGTGGTCCAGGATTACCTGAGATTTGGCCCAGAAAATAGTGTTTGTGTCCGGCTTGGGCAAGACCCATGCTTTCTTGATAAATATCATAAATGACATTTAAGGGAGCAACCCACATTGCGGGAAAGAAAACTACAAAGATTAAAATAGCAATACATCCCAAAAGTGTCATCTCCCCAACCAAACGCCATACATCGCGCCAACCTTGCCATACCTCGTGATACCAATAATGATATAAGATCAATCCCCCTAAGACTATAGTATAAGGTAGTATAAACCAAGTCACAGGCTTGGTTAACAATGCGAATCCGGTTAAAACTCCTGCTAGCAGTAACCAATATCTTGACCACTGCTTGAACCAATATCCAATAAGGATTAATACAACAGGAATCATAAAGGTAGTTGTTAGAGCATCATGGTGAAGTATGCGAGAGAGAGCGATATGAAATGGATGAAGGGCTACTAATAGGGTGGCAATTAAAGCAACTTGATTAGATAATAACCGTCGTACCAAGATGTAATAGAATGGAATAAAAAGGGTATTTAATATGGTGATTGGTAAACGTATTGGCGCGATTAAAGATTTCTCTACTGAGGAGTTGTCTAAAAAGGTACGTAAATCAATTCCGGTAATCTCTATTGTCTGCCAATAGTGAGTGAGTAAGCCTAAACTGCCCATCCACATTACGGAAACGGCAGGAAAAGGCGCTTGAAACGTACATCCCCATCCAGTGCTATGAAATTGCCGGCCTTCTTTTTCAGGTGAACACATATAGTCATCAAATAAGAGACCACTGGTAAATGACCGTGATAGATCCACCCAGTATTTCTCATCAGAAGTTAAAAACTCGCCCAGCCCCGGAACGCGCACTGCTAATGCCAGCAGAAAAATAGCGATGGGCAACCTCCAATATTTTAAAAAGGTGAATGTGCAGCTGTTAGAATTTGGTTTATTGTTAGTTATCATTGTTGCAAATGCCTCACATATCTTACTTTTCTCTAGCAGTAGAATTGATTCATTTCAAGGCCCTATAGTGATGGTCTCATCCTCAAAAGGGAAAAAAGTCACTTCAGTATCGGTATTGGCATCTATTAAAGACACCTTAAGTTTATAATGGCCTGGAGTTAGGGTTGCCGGCAAGGACAATGTACCTCTCCATTCAACAACGCTTTCCGATAGCCATTGATTATCAGCAGCGCTTTCCCAATCTCCTTGTTGATTGTCTTCAATATCGACCAGCGATACTCTGAAATCTTCATTTTTAGGTAAATCTCGATTTTCTGTAAGCAAGTACAGAACTATATTAGCTGAATGGCCCGGAGCCAAACCTGCTTTAGAAATGTGATACCCCACAAGTTTTGCCCGTCCAACAATTTCTGGATTTCCGTCCAGTTTTTTGATGGGCAGCTCTCTCTTGTAAACCCAAACGTAAGGCGTTTCTTTGTAGCTTATAATATAGGCCGGCGTCTGCTTTTGAAAATAATTGACCATGCCCGGAAACGGCAACTGGCGTTGGGTTTGAGTGATGTAAAAAATCACATAGTCGGCCAGAATTTGTTTTTTACCATCCTTGGGCCAGTCCAGAGATGTGCC
>JAJRVO010000329.1 GCA_024277275.1 Chloroflexota bacterium | reverse complement strand
TTTCTCTGGTTTGGAACCGGCCAACTATTGACGCATGGTGTCTGGCAACCCAAAAAACAACCGTAGCAATGTGGGTGGCGTATGCCCTAACCGGCCTTGTCTCATCGTATCTGGCCTGGGGTGTCGCGGCTCCCTGGGACGAACCTCAAGTGCAAGCCGGGGCAAAAGTACTCGGCGCTTGTCTCATCTTCTTGATATTGGCTTTGTGGGTCAACGATAGACGCTTTACGGCAGTAGCTAACATTGTGATGGGGGTATTAGCCTGGGTAGTGATGACCAGCGCCCCCAATCTACGCCATCCAACCAACCCTATCGGCGCTTCAGAGTCAATGGCCTTTAAATGGATGTTTGAGGCTATCTTTGTGGCAGTCCTTATTATGGCCGTTCAATTGGCCCGCTGGTTGTATCAAGACTCACCGACTTCTCATTTTATTGGAGATGAATAAGATTTTTGTATGGTAAAATAAAGCATGGGACGAAGACTCTTTGATCGCTGCATAAGATGTAAGAGATGGACCATCTTTGGTTTTAGAAAATTTTACCGATGTCCGGGCTGTAACCTCCCCTTTTGCAACAGGTGCGTCAACAAGCGCATGTTGGGGTTGTTTGGGTTCGATTGCCCAAACTGCAAACGCCATTTACCAAGAAACCAACTTAAAGAACTGGTAGACCACCATTAACTGTTGTCTCTATCAAAACGGCACTGGGTCTATATGATGGGATTTGCTCGTAATCACCGCTTTAGCGGTCAAATTTAACGGCTGAAGCCGTCACTACGAACTATCAAATTACCCGGCCCCGTACCATCAAAACAATCTTCTGATCAATAACCGGAGCCATTCTTTATGAATCTAAGCCAACACACCCATTGGATTTTTGATATGGATGGCACACTAACCGTAGCTATGCACAATTTTGAGGCGATTCGGGTTACGTTGGGTCTGCCGCTGGGCCAGCCTATTCTGGAAACCCTGGAAACTCTGCCCCCAGAACAAGCAGATACGCTCCGTCGCCGTCTGGCAGAGATTGAACTAGAATTGGCCTTACAAGCGAAGCCTCAAGCTGGGGCAAAAGAACTGCTTTTTGGGTTACAGCGGCGAGGAGTCAAACTAGGCATATTGACCCGCAACACGCGACAAAATGCGTATGAGACCTTACGTGTCTGCGGCCTGCTGGATTTTTTTGAGCCGGACTGTGTGTTGGGCCGCGAGTTGGCCGCTCCTAAACCCAGCCCCCAGGGGATTCACAAGCTGCTGGATTATTGGGGGGCGTCTGCAAGCGCTGCCGTAATGGTCGGTGATTATCGCTTTGATCTTGAAGCGGGGCGTCGGGCAAGGACGACCACCGTATATGTTGATGTTGCCGGAAACGGTCACTGGACAGAGCAAGCCGATTTGCGCGTGCAAAGCCTGGGCGAATTGCTTACTTTTGCAGGCGGTTAAAATTTATTTCTTGAGGACTAACATGAACAAAAATGCAAATGTAATTATCATTGGCGCGGGGATTGTTGGCGCTACCTGCGCCTGGCGACTGGCTCAGGCGGGCGCGCGAGTCACTGTGTTCGAGCGAAACGCACCGGGCAGCGAGGCATCTCAGGCGGCGCTGGGGAGCTTGACCTTCCACGCCAAAGCAAAAATGCCGTCAGAATTTCGGGAGATGTGCCGGCAGAGTCGTCAATTTTTCCCGGCCATTATCAAGGAACTGGCCGAAGTCACCGGCGAGCGGCCGGATTACCGGGCCGGGGGTCAACTGCTAATTGCGCCCGCAGAAGATGATTTGCCCATTCTCGACCTGATTTATGAAATCAACGCCAGGCTCAACATTGAGGTTGAACGCCCCACCCCGAAAGAATGTCGTCTACTGGCTCCGGGCGTCAATCCCAATATTTATGGGTCCCTCTTTTTCCCGGATGACGCCTCGGTTGACAACACAGCCCTGACGTTGACCATTGTCCGGGCGGCTGAACAAGCGGGTGTAGCGTTTAAGCGAGGGACGGTAGAAGCCGTTGAAAGTAAGGCCGGGCGGGTCACGGGCGTGCGTTGCAACAGTCAGACCCATTCAGCCGATTGGGTCATTGTAGCCGCCGGGAGTTGGTCCGGCCAGATACCGGGCATCCCCCTTTTGCCGGTTGTGCCTATTAGAGGGCAGGCGCTGGCGGTAGCCACACAACCCATCCGGCGGAGCGTTACATCGCCACGGGGTTATATCGTTCCCAGGGGAGATGGTCAAACCCTAATCGGCGCAACGGTTGAGCAGGCCGGGTTTGTGGAAGCCAATACGCTGGATGGGCTACGCGAAGTATCAGCGGCCGGTCTTGAAATTTCGCCCGCTCTGGGTCAAGGTGAGTTTTTGGGGGCCTGGGCCGGGTTGCGACCGGGAACGCCGGACAATTTACCTTTCATCGGCCCTTTTGCCGAATTGCCAAATCTCATTGCCGCCACCGGCCATTTCCGCAACGGTATCCTCCTGGCCCCCATCACGGCTGAATTGGTGCGAGCGGCTATAACCGGAGAAAAACCGTTATTAGAGCTACAGCCGTTTCTACCAAATCGCGCGGCTTCGCTGTCTGTGCCTGAGCCTGGTCAAACAGGCGATGCTCATCATTTGTAACTCAATCATTAGAGAAGAATTAACCCCAGTTGTGTGGCTCGCACAACCGCCTCGGTACGACTCTGGGCGCCGAGTTTGCCCATAATGGCGTTGACGTGAAATTTAATGGTGTGCTCGCTAATGTCCAGCCGGCGGGCAATGGTTTTGTTGGGCAGTCCTTCGGCCAGGTGTTGTAATACCTCCAACTCACGGGGGGTTAATGGTTCGACCAGCGGAGCGGGGCTGATTTGGGTGGCGGGCAGGAGCAAGCGACTCAATTCCGGATCAAGCGCAACCACCCCCTGGGCAGCCGCCGCCAAAGCCGCAACCAGCTTGTCTGCATCAGCGTCTCTAAGCAAAAGTCCCTGCACGCCGGTGGCCCAAGTTTGGGCGACATAAGAGGCGTCGGGCAGCAAAACAACAGAAGTTAACCCAACATCTTCCAAATCGACCAGTCGCTCCAGCACGGAAGCCGGATTCCAGCCCAAATCCCAGAGCAAAACATCAGGCCGATAGACATCCAACGCTTCCGGCAAGCCGGCCTCGCTTGTAATCTGACCAACCACTTTACAGGTGGGTTGGTTAGATAACAAGGCGGCTAACCCGGCGCGAGCAAGCGGGTCGTCAGCTATGATAACTAAACGTACCGTATCTGTTTTCATAATCTAATCTGTAACAAGGTTGTTCTCAACTAACCACCCAAATATCAATTCCGCGGCCAGGCGATTGCCTTCTGCCGTCCAATGCCCGTCAAGAGGAAAGTAAAGTTGGGCGCCGGTAGCGCCGGTGTAGTCAATCATCGGTTGCTGAAGGTCTAC
>JAJRVO010000328.1 GCA_024277275.1 Chloroflexota bacterium | reverse complement strand
GGCCAGACAAGCGAGATCAACGCTATAATTGCAATTAAAATAATAGCAGTTGTAATTACCCCGGCAGAACCGGACAAGGCCAGGCCCAACTCGGCCAGCGCTGTTAATCCTAACCCAATGAGACCCCACCGATTCCAACTCCAAGCGGCAATAGCACAAACAACATTGACAACACCCAGCAGGGCGGCGTAATAGTAGGCCCAGGCCAGATGCCCCAGTACGATGAAGCCGTAAACTACCGGCAGCACGATCAAGAGGAATGTCAGCGGCTTCCCTTTTTCTTTAAATGCCTTTTGAAGGTCTTCAACGCTGTAGTGAGAGATAACAATAAAGGCTACCGTACTTAAAAAAGTGGCATAAAAGCCGTAACGCAAGATGATGGGAGCAAACTCGTTTTTAAAAGTTCGACCTAATCTGGCCTCGGGAGCCAGGGGTTGAAAAAGTTCCACGATATTTTTGAACCAGGGCTGAAACATTGCAATAATGCCCAATATCATAATTACAACGATTATTTTTTCTATTCTTTTGTAATTACTCTCTAGCATCGTGCTCCCTTTCTTAAGCTCGAAGGTAACTACTCAGCCTGCCACAGCGTTGAACAGTTTTGGTAATTAGTGATTGGTAATTAGTAATTCTGAATAGCCAATTACTAATTACCAATTACCAAATCGCCGTAGCGGGATAAGTTGAGTAGTTACGCTTGAATGGCTTTTGTGCTGTTTTTATCAAAAATGTGTGCCCGGTCGATATTGACCTTGAGCTTGATTTGCTTGCCTATGCCGAGCATGGTGGTCGGCGATGTTTTTATTTTTATCATATCCTGCCCCACTTGAATATCGTAAACAATGCGGTCGCCCAGAGGTTCGGCGACGTACACTTTCCCGGCCAGGTCTCCTTCATCGGTTGTGCTGATGGCTATGTCCTCCGGCCTGATGCCAAAAACCAAATGCTCTGTATTGCCGTTAGCTACAATGGCCTGGCCTGCACCCTCTTTTGGCGACAAACGCCAAACACCATCCCGGCCGACTATGGTTTGACTATCGGGATCGTATGAGCAATCCATAAAATTCATACGAGTACTGCCAATAAATCCGGCTACAAATAGATTGGCCGGATTCTCGTAAACTTCTTGAGGCGGGCCGGTCTGCTGCAATTCGCCGTGATCCAAAACCGCAATACGGTCGCCCAGCGAGAGGGCTTCGAGCTGGTCATTGGTTACGTAGAAAAAGGTGGCGGCCAATTCTCGCTGGATGCGTTTTAACTCGCCCCGCATCTGGGAGCGTAGCTTAAAGTCCAGATTGGTCAAAGGTTCATCCATCAAAAATAGACGAGGCTGTCTCACCATAGCCCGGGCCAGGGCCACACGTTGTTGTTCGCCGCCGGAGAGTTGCCGGGGCAAACGGTCTTGCAGATGGTCGATGCGAAGTAGTTGGGTAATGCGCTGAATGGCCTCGTCCTTTTGCGCTTTTGTGAATTTGCGAGCTTCCAAAGGGAAGGCGATATTCTGGTAAACCGTTTTACGTGGATAAAGGGCGTAGTTTTGAAAGACAAAGGCCATATCCCGTTCAGGGGGAGAGACGCGGTTAATCACTTCTCTATCCATATGCACCAGGCCCTCGTCGGGCTTCTCTAGCCCGGCGGCACAGCGCAGGGTGGTGGTTTTACCCGCCCCCGTGGGACCAAGCACAACCATAAATTCCTGGTCGTGAACCTCAAGGTTTATATTATCAAGAGCAACCAGAGAGCCAAAACATTTAGTAATGTTTTCCAGTTTCAAATGAGACATACTATTTCCATTCTAAAATTTAATAGCTTT
Source organism: Chloroflexota bacterium (assembly GCA_024277275.1). Taxonomy (GTDB): domain Bacteria; phylum Chloroflexota; class Anaerolineae; order 4572-78; family J111; genus JAJRVO01. The sequence goes on along the minus strand of JAJRVO010000328.1, from coordinate 11,124 downwards.
TTGACTTTCAGCATCAAAAATATGAATCCGGTCGTGGGCAAAATTTAAACCAACATTGTCGCCGGTATTCAGAATCAGAGTGGGTTCTGTTTTAACCCTGATGATATTTTGACCAATCTCAACCTCATAAATTGTTTCATCGCCCAGCGGTTCGCGAACGATAACTTCGCCCCGCACCTCGCCGGCGCCCTCGGCGGTATCGACGGAAATGTCTTCGGAACGCACCCCAAACATAAGCGGAGCATTTGGATTTTGGATTTTGGATTTCAGATTTTGGATTTCAGAAATGGATATTGTAAAAGCCCCGCTTTCATCTGAGAGGCTATTTGAGCCGTTCAGGTGGCAGTTGATGAGATTCATAGGAGGCGTCCCAATAAACCCGGCTACAAAAAGCGTGGCCGGATGATTGTATACTTCCAGAGGGGTGCCAACCTGCTGCAAGACACCCAGGTTCATAATGGCAATGCGGTGAGCCATCGACAGAGCCTCGGTTTGATCGTGGGTGACGTAAATCATAGTGGTGGCCATGTCGGCCTGTAAATGTTTTAGTTCAACACGCATGTCGGTTCGCAGGGCGGCGTCCAGATTGGTTAGAGGTTCGTCCATTAAAAAAACCTGGGGACGGCGGATGATGGCCCGGCCCAAGGCGATTCGTTGTTGTTCGCCACTGGGCAGGCCGGTGGGGCGACGCTTGAGAATTTTTTCGATGCGCAATAACTTTGCCACTTGCTGAACTCGTTGGTCAACCTCATCCTTTTGCAAATTTTGAGCCCGCAGCGGAAAGGCAACATTATCGTAGGCGCTCAGGTGCGGGTAAAGGGCGTAAAACTGAAAAACAAAGGCAATGTCCCGTTCACCCGCCGGTAAACCGTTGACCAGCTGGTCGCCAATATAAATTTCCCCCTCCGTCTGTGTCTCCAGACCGGCAATGCAACGCAGGGTGGTGGTTTTGCCACAGCCGGAAGGACCGAGCAACACCAAAAATTCTCCATCGGCAATGTCCAGGTTTACGCCGTCCACAGCCAAAGGACTATCGAGATTGAAACGTTTGGATAGATTCTTGATTTTAACTTCAGCCATAGTTACACCTTTTAACGACGCACTGCGCCAAAAGTTACCCCCCGCAGCAAATGGTTACGAGCCAAAAAAGTAAAGACAATGATGGGGATTAGAAAAAGCACCGAAGTGGCGGCCGTCCGGCCCCATTCTACCTGGCCGTAACCGAGAATTGAGAAGAGGAAGGGGGGTACAGTGGTTGCGTTGTCGCGATTTAACAGGAGTACAAAGACAAATTCGTTCCAGGCGGTAATGACGACGAAAACGGAGGTGGCTAACATAGCCGGGAAGGCTTCGGGTAAAACGATTTTCCAAATTGCTTCCAGGCGGGAATAACCATCCATCATAGCCGCTTCCTCGTATTCTTTGGGAATTTCGTCGAAAAAACCCTTCATCATCCAGACTACAAAGGGCAACCCAAAGGTAATGTAAAGCAGGGTTATGCCGATGTAGCTGTTGCGGAGACTGAAATCCTTAATGCTTTCCCCAAAAGCCTGAATAAAAGAAATGGGAATGTTTTGCAAGGCGTTGTTAACCAGTTCGCCGGGTTGGTTGAACATAAGAAAGACAGGGATGAGAACAACAACCGGCGGCAGCATACGCGTGCTCAAAATGAAAAAGCGCATATCGGCCTCGCCCTTGATCTGGAAGCGAGAAAAGGCATAAGCAGCCAATGTACCCATCAATACGGCCAAAATAGTTGTGACGGTAGTAATGATGACGCTGTTGGTGAGCGTCGTCGGAAACTCGCTGATTTTACGGGTCGCTTCTTGGTCTGCTTCGGCAAAACCGGCGCCGGCCCGGTCTTTAAGGAAAACGTCAACGTAATTATCAAGCGTGGGTTGATAATCCACAAAGGGCATAAAGGTGGGTGGCGTCATTTCTACGTCGGTCCGTGGCTTGAGTGAAGTGATGAACATCCAATATAAGGGAAAGATAGAGAAAAGGAACGTCGCAATTAAAACAAACCAGAATAAAAACTCCTTCGCGTAGTGTATTATTTTGGGCAGGTTTGAGGTTCGTGTTATTTGCGTATTCGTTGTCATTGTTGTTCTCCTACTAATTTATACTTAACACAGTCGCATTTACGATTTACGATTTGCGATTGGATTTTGCTTGAGTAATTTAATCGTAAATCCAAAATCCAAAATCGTAAATCGTTTTAGTCTCTATTAACCTTCGTCCGCAATCTCGTTAATCTTCCGAATGAGAAGGTTGGCCAGAGCGATAATTACAATGAGCATAATGTAACCGATGGCCGAAGCCAACCCTGTTTCAAAGTCTTTAAAAGCGACCAGATAGAGGTAAAAAGACATGACCTCGGTTGAACCGCCCGGCCCGCCGCCGGTTAAAACCCAGGCCTGATCGAACAACCGATAAGCATCCATTGTCCGAAAGAGAACGGCAATGAGGAGCAGAGGCGTAACCATCGGCAAAGTGATATGTCGGAACTTAAACCAGGCCGAGGCCTGATCGACATCAGCGGCTTCGTACAGGTATTTGGGCACGGCAGAAAGACCGGCCAGGGAAATTAACATCATAAAGGGAGTCCACATCCACACATCGGCCAAAACCAAAGCCCAGATGGCAATTTTGATTTGATTGAGCCAGTCGATTCTAGGCCCGCCAAATATATCATGAATGAGGTAATTGATGACCCCGATATCGGTGCGCAGCATGTATTTCCAGTAGAGGGCCACAATTACCGGCGTTAACATCATTGGAATCAGCATGACGGTCATTAGCAGACCACGGCCCAAAAACTTTCGGTTTAGCAGCATAGCCAGGCCAAAACCCAGAAGCAGTTCTATAATCACTGTCGGCAAAACAAATTGCCCGGTGATGGCGAACCGTTCGGCCACTTCTACGCCGACTCGCTTCTCGGTGCGGGTTTCGCCGAGTCCCAGAGCCGTGCCATAACTGTGAAAGCCAACCGGCTCAGGAATTTTACCGGCATCGCCAATAACCGACCAATCGGTGAAACTAAGCCGCAGCGACCATATCAAGGGGAAGATAGCAATAAATAATAGCAAAAGCATAGTTGGCGATAAGAACAAAAACGACATACGATTATCCGTTAACCAGCGAAATCGTACTCGTAACGGTTTGTCGCCGGAATGCTCTTTATCAAGTTGATTGTTTTGAGTAAGGCCGCTATTAACCATACAGCTCTCCATTTTGGATTTTAGATTTTGGATTATGTCGCCAATCCATAATCCAAAATCCACAATCTAAAATAGTGTTGTTGCGGGGACAGCCGCCTGTGCAGGCTGCCCCCGCAATGTCATAACTTGTTTAGGTGGTGGCTAAATAGTAAGTGATAATGCAAAAATGTTACCACTACCCTTATTTACTGTGGCGGGCCGCCGGGATAAGCCTCGTCGAGAATTTCTTGTTGTTCAATAGCAATTTCGTCGAGCGCTTCCTGGGGATCCATCTGACCGGAAACGGCCAGGTTCAGATACTTCATTTGCGGTTCCAGCAGGGCCGCGTACTCAGGCACGTTCCAGAAGTCTTTGACCAGTAGATAGCTCTCAGCGAAAGCCGGGTTGTAAGGCGTAGCGTTGATGAAGGTATCGCTGGCCAGAATCGACTTACGAGCCGAGAAGCCACCCAGTTTGGCCCATTCCAACTGAATATCCTCGCTTTCAACCCACTTGATGTAATCCAGGGCTGCGTCAGGGTTCTTGGTATAAGAACTGACGCTAAGACCCATCCCACCCAGACTGATGACGTGTTCTTTCTCGCCGGGCACAACGCCAAAGGCCAGGTTTCCGGATTCAGCACATCCATCGGGGTCGATAAAGGCCGCGCCAAAGCCAAACCAGATGGTGGTCATAGCTGTGGAGCCGCTGCAAACAGCGCCGACGGTTTGGTCGAAGCTGAAGTTGGCAGAGCCTTCCGGCCCGGTTTTGAAGAGTTCTGCGGCAAACTCAAGCGCCGCCAGGTTCTCAGGACTGTTCAAAACCCCGTCAACCTGGTAGGTGTTGGGGTCCCACAGCGCGCCGCCAAAGCTCCAGGCCATCTGATTCCAGACGGTTGCCATTTGGTCGTAGCAGGCCACGTCTCCACACCAGAAAGTGGTGTAGCCGTTTTCAATCAAGTCGCTGTCTTTGAAGAACTGGGCTTGTTCAAGCAGTTCGGTCCAGGTTTGGGGCGGCGCAAAGCCGGCCTCTTCAAAGAGGTCTTTGCGATAAACCAGCATCTGGGTATCGCCCTCGATGGCTACGCCGTAGTAGTTTTGTGAACCGGGGGGATATTCGCCGTAGGCGCTCAAGGCAGCCGGAACGTAGTCATCAACCTCGATGTTGGCGGCCATAAAGTCGGTCAGGTCCATCACATGCCCGCCAACAACAGCCTCGCCAATCCACTGGCTGTCCATAATGACCAAATCGGCTCCACCCTGAGCGGCGAAGTCGGTGAAGGTGGTGTTGTACCACTCAGAAATCGGCACGCAGTTGACGGTAACGTTGGCCGCCTCATACTGGGCGCTCAGTTCACCCAAAGCCTCGCACGGTTGCCAGGCAAACCAGATGATGGTCAGGTCCGGTTTCTCTTCCATAGCTTCTTCAGCTTTTGGTTCTTCAGCTTTTGGTTCTTCGGCTTTTGGTTCTTCGGCCTTTGGTTCTTCGGCCTTTGGTTCTTCAGCGGGAGGTTGTTGCGGGACAGGAGTTGCGCCGCCACCACATCCAACAGCTACCATCGTTAGAACGAGTAAACAGGTTATTAACCAAAATAAACGTTTATGCATTGTTGTCTCCTCCAACTATATTTACTCTTAGTATTACAAAAATTTTCACGATTTTAAACCAGTGAACAGATAACATTTGGGAATTTTGTCTATAGTAGGCCTCACCTCCTTCAATTATAGTATTACCTCGCAACATTTGCGTTATCCGCGAGAATCATTTGTTCATTGTTAATTGCTCATTGTTAATTTGCGGCTTGCCGCGCTATGCTTTACAGAACTTTACAAAGCGTTGCTTGAAGTGAATTTTTACAGGCAGTCCGTTTGGTTTAAATTTGAGACGGACTGGATATTGCCGGTTACTGTAGCCTACTGGTTGTGGAGGGGAGGGGGGACAAGTCTATTTTTAATAGACGATGTGCGGCATAGTAACATAGCAATTTGCAAAAGTCAAACAATATATTATTTTGACATATTATCTGTATACAGCTTAAATACAGTTGTTTATCCACTGAACTCTCGCAATGCTTTGGCCTGGGCCAGTAGATTTTCAGGCGGCGTGCCATCGGGTATTTCACAGCCGGCCGCGCTGATGCTGCGTTTGCCGCCGAGCCTGAGACAGTTGACAGTCGCTTGTTCTACATCCTACGGCGTGCCATGTAACATGACCGCTACCGGGTCGAAATTCCCGCAAAGCGCCGGGCCGTCTCCAAAAACTTCCGCAGCCTGACCGATGTCAACCATCCAGTCGATATCGATGATGTCGGCCCCACTCTGGACCATATCGGCCAGAATGTGGGTGGTGTTTCCGCAGATGTGCAGCCGGGTCAGCGCGCCCATCTCATGAACGGCGGCAAAGATGCGACGCTCGTAAGGCAGGGCAAATTTGCGATACAGCGGGGGCGAGACCAGCGAAGCCACGGCGTCGCCCAAACCGATGATGTCGGCCCCGGCTTCAACCTGGGCGCGGGCAAAGGCAATGGCAACTTCAACACACTGTTCCAGCAAGTCTCGTACCCACCTGGGATGCTTGTAGAGATCACGCATTAACTCATTGATATCCCGCAGGTCGGCAGCCTCGGCCAGAGCGCCCTCTACCCAGCCCATAATCGGAACCTCATTGCCCACTTGCTCCCGTAGATGTCGGATAGCTTCTAGCCGGTCACTCATCCGCCGCCCGGTGTAGGGATCGGGTGATTTAAGGGCGCTGAGATCGGCCAGATTGCCCAACAACGGCGTCCTGCACATCGGCAGGTTGTCCTCGGGAAAGATGATGTCCGCCCCAAAATCAGCCGTCTCGCGGTAGGGGTCCGATATAGCCTGGACGATATCCAGATTAAAAGCCTGCTGCACGGCCAGATTTGCTTTGCACAGCGTTTGGTAATCCAGATAGTAGTGAGAGAGTGGCTGGTCGATGTAGTGAGCGGCGAAGGTCATCATTATGTTAAAGTTAGGGGGGCGATCTATGGCCTCCCCTTGCAGGCGTTTTGTCAGGCGTTCATAGGAATTCATAAGCATTGGTAATTAGTAAATGGTAATTAGTAATTATTCGCGTAGGCTATAACCAATTACTAATTACCATTTACTTCACTATAATTCGCAGTGGAATAGGCTAAGTGAAGATTTACACCCTATCCACAAACTCCCGGTTATGCACCTTAACCGGCACTTTCATCAATTCCTGGATGCCACGAGCCACGTGGTCGGCGTATCGTCTGAGGGCTTCCTCGCCTTTTTCGGCGGTGCCTCTCAGGGGATTGCCGATTACGCCGGACTCAATAAATTCGTGGTGGTCCATCGGGAAGGTGAAGTATTTGTAACCGTCAAACTCTATATCTGGCATGCCGTCTTTTTTCTCAAAGCTTTTGGGCAGAAACTCCGGAATGTGAGCCAATGTTTTTTCCGCCCGGTCCATACGCACGTAGTTGGTGCCGTCTACAACATCGCGGGCCAGCATTTGCGCGGTTTCCAACTCGCTGGCGTGCCAGCCGGGCGTTTCTTCCGGCGGGTTTTCCATCAAGCCTTCCATTAAGCCGACATAATTTTCCATGTACGGTTTTACAAAGCTGATCAAAGCGCCGGTATCGTAGCGCAGTTTGCGCAACACCGGGTCAACAACTTTAATATTAGAGCCGTGCCCGTTAATAAAGATAATCCGATTAAAACCGTGGTGAATCAGGCTGCGGGCCACATCGTACATCAGGTTGAGCAGCGTTTCGGCGCGGATGGTGATGGTTCCGCGCCCCATACCCGGCCTGTGCATATGCTGCGGCGAGTAGCCGGTCCAGATGCAGGGGGTGTGGAAGATTTTAATTTGTGCGGCGACCCGCCGGGAAATTTCTTCGGCGGTCACCGTGTCGGTTTTTAGCGGTAGGTGTGGGCCGTGTTGCTCGGTGCTGGCCACGGGGACCATAATAATATCTTTGGTTTTTAGATATTCTTGAACATCGACAAAAGTTAAATCGACAATGTTGTATGATCTAAATTGACCGTTATCGCTCATAATTAATCTCCAATCTCATTCAATCATTTCTGTAACTACTCAGCCCATCCCACTATAGGTTGTAATTGGTAATTAGTAATTGGTTATTGGTCATTATAATTACTAATTACCAATCGCTAATTACTAAAATTTGTTTAACTCTGTGCAGCCTGAGTGTTACTCATTTCCAAAAATAACTCGGCTGCCTCTATCCCAAAGGTCGGGTCGTTAACGTGTCGCTCATATTCCAGGATGGGAATGTCGGCGCGTAGCTCGGAGCGCAGGGTCGCCATAAAAGCGGCGTCGGCCTCCGGGTCCCAAAATACGCCATCGGGCGGATAACTGGGAATGGAGAGACCCTGGGTTGGGTAGGCGATTTTCACGGGACCGGCGGCCTCATTCAGTCGTTGGGCAAAGCGATGCCCCAGTTCAGCCATCTCCGGCTTGAGGGTGCGAACCAGGGTGAAGACCGGGTTGTGGGTATAAACGGGCCGGCCACGCAGGTTTTCGGGGATGGCATCGGGCGGGCCGTGAACGGTAAAATCGATGCAGCCGGGGACCACAACCTGGGGCAAGCCCAAGCGGCCAATAACGCGCAGTCGATCCGGGCCGCCGTTGTGAAAACCGCCGACCAGTTCGTCGGCCAGTTCGTCGGTGGTAAAGTCAATGACGCCGCTGAATAGACCTTGCCCGGCCAACTCCTCCATTGCCGGGCCGCCCACGCCGTTAGAGTGAAAAATGATAGCCTCAAACCCATCTTGAGCCAGGCGTTCCTTAGCCGCCATCACCGCTTTGGTGGTGTTGCCCAACATCGTAACGGCCACGTAACGCTCGCCGGTATCCAGGTCGATAACGTGACCATGCTCCGCCATACCGGCCAGGGCCGCGGCCATGTTGTCAAAAATAGTCCGGCTAATGGGATTGAGGCCCAAAATATCGATGATGGAGTGGATGACCATTACATCACGCAAGCCGATTAGCGGGCCAAAGTGTCGCTTGCCGGAGGCAATGGGGGTAGCCAGCAGCTTTGGCACGCCCACAGGCAGAGCTTGCATAGCATACGCGCCCATCACCGCTCCCTCTGCGCCCCCCAAACAGGCTACGCCGTGCAACCGATTCTCGGCATACAGGTCAAGCGTTATTTTGCGCACGCCCTGCATCATTTCATGCACGGCGGCCCCTCGGCTACCCGCATTGCGTAGCGCATCAATGGTACTACCGGCGGCTTCGGCCACAACTTCCTGACTAAAATCCGGCTCGATATCTAATGGCCCGCTCAGGATACCGGAGTCAATCACCAGGGTCTCCAGCCCCAAATCACGGCAGCGATTGCGTAAGTAAGCAATCTCCGGCCCTTTGGTATCTAACGTGCCGATAAGGACAACAGTTTTAGGCATAACTTTACCTTCCCATGTCATTTCGACCGCAGGGAGAAATCCCTATGGTGCTACATTGATCTAGCAGGTAGTTGGGAAAAATGGATTTGGGCCATAAATTTTTGCCAACAAACACGCTGCCAATTGTTGTACCGTAGGGATTTCTCGGCCTATGGCCTCGAAATGGCATGAGCCTAAATTTTTCTACGCCGCTCCGGCTTTTTCAATGACGTTCTTTAGGGTATTTGCCGACACTTCTACCAGCCAGCTATAAAATTCATCGGACAAGACGCCGCTGGCGTGGTCCTCGATGAACTTTAGCTGTTCGGGGGTCAACTCAGCTTCAGCGTCGGCTTGAGCGTTTTTGTAGGGATTGGCCGGGGTGCGGTCCAGGGGAGCCACAAATTCGACCGTCAGGGCATCATTGTAGCCCGCCGCTTTTAACGTTGTCACCAGTCGAACCCAATCGTAATCACCCTGCCCGCAGGCCATGCGGTTGTTATCGGCCACATGGAAGGCGACCAGTTTCTTGCCGGTGTTCAAGATGGCCTGGTGTAAGTCGGCCTCCTCGATGTTGATGTGGAAGGCGTCAAGACAGACCCCGCAATTGGGACCTACTTCTTCAGCCAGCAATATTGCCTGATCGTGACGATTGAGGAAGTTGGTTTCAAAGCGGTTGAGCGGTTCCAGGCCCAAAACCACTCCCGCCTTTTCGCTGTGGGCATAAACCTCTTTAAGACCCTCTACACACCAGGCCCACTCTTCCTCCTCGCCGGCCATAGCATTAACCTTGCCCACTTGAGACGGCACAATGGTCATCTCTCGGCCCTCTAGCTCTTCGACCATCGTAATACAATCTTTGAGGTATTGAACGGTGCTGGCCCGAACGGCCTCGTCGGCGTGAATAAGGTCCCGTCCCTCAAACATCAGGCTAACAGAACCAAAGCAGAAAAGACCATTCTCTTTGAGCAGCTTGCGAACCTCTTTGGTGTTATACTTCTCCGGTTCACCCTCAATTTCAATGCTGTTGTAGCCATACTTTGCCAACCGACGAATGGTTATCTCAATCGGCTCGGCCCGCATCCAATTGTGCATAGAAAGAAACATTTTTTAAGCCTCCTTGCTCATAAAATTATTTGTTTTGATTGGTAATGATTATTTGTAACCACCTAACTATGCCAACTTAGATATTGAGTATAGCGGTAATTAGTAAATGGTAATTGGTAATTTGGCCCAATCACTAATTACCAATTACCCGTACTAAAGCGCCGTATTTGGTTTAAGGTAGGTAGTTACGATTATTTTTACAACTGCGCTGCCAGCGTCTCAAAAAGACCGCTAACTACAATATTGTTATTACTGTTTTCTGATTGACGTCGCAGGTGGTATAAAACGTGGGGATCGTCCGTGATTAGTGTGTTGACGCCACGCTCGTGCGCTTCTATCAGGCGGGCCTGGGCCAGTTGGGCGGCCAATTGAGGTTGGGTAAAGTAAAGCCCGCCGCCGGCGCCGCAAGGCGTGGCTAGCTCTTTGCGCCAAAATAGTTCGGTGGGTGGGGGTTGGCTAATGGCGGCCAATAATTTGCGAGGCGCTTCCCACCGGTTGGGAACTCGCAGCGTATGGTCGGGGTCGTAAAAGGTGTAGTCACCCAAATCAACCGGATTGAAAGAGAGTTTGCCTGCCTCAAGTTGATCGGCCAAAAAGGCAGTAACTTCCATAATCTTAATTTCTCTGGGCCAGGATATACCAAGAAAATAGAACAGGCCGTGATAGGTGTAAATATCGCCGGGGGAGAGTACAAAAACCCGTTTAGCGCCCACCGCCTTAATTTCATCCAGAGTGGCTTGACCCAATGCCCGGGCTTCATCGGGCAGGCCCAGGGTATTGGGGAGGTAGGGGCTTTCTCGACCAACGGCAATTGGCACAACCTCTACCCCTGCTGCGGCTAACAGTTTGATGGCGGCATCTACCGTCTCTGATTGAAAATACCGGCCTACCGCTCCCACAATCAAGGCCGCTTCACCCTGCGCCGAGACCTTTTCCGGGGCAACCTCAAGATAGGGATTACCCCACTGTTGCAGCCTGACCTGCAAATTGTAAACAATGGCCGGGGCTCTTTGCCGGCTAACCACATCGGCCCGGCCGGCGTTAATTGCCAGGGGCAGGGGTTGGTCGGTTACACAATTTGCCTGGCACGAGCCGCAATCGCTGCACTGGTAAAGGGTGTTGACGGTATCCTCGTTCCAGTCGGTCAGCCCTCGCTCAACCGATGCCACCAACATGCCCCAACCGTGTGGCGAAGTGGCCTCATTGCCCGTAACATATGTTACCGGACAGGTATGCCGGCACATCAGGCAGTAGCGACAAAGTTCTGTGATTTGTTTGTACAGGTTCAGTAGAACCGTCATCTCCCTGTCAATCCCCAAAAAATCGGATTGAAAAAAGTCAAAATTGTTGCTAAAGTGTGAAGTATGAAAACTTCAGGCCAACAAGCAGCCCCAACAAGCTCAAATCAGGTTGGT
>JAJRVO010000327.1 GCA_024277275.1 Chloroflexota bacterium | reverse complement strand
CCGCTCCCCTGCCCAACAACCAAATCCCATACTCTTTCCATAAAACGCTGTACGCCCAAAATGCCTTTGCTGTCCCAGGGACCGCCCTGCTCCCAGCGAAAGCCAAACATCAGATAGCCGCGCACGGTGTCGGCCCCGTATTCCTGCACCAGGTCATCGGGGGCAATTACGTTGCCCCGGCTTTTGCTCATCTTCTCCCGGTCTTCGCCCAGGATGATACCCTGATTAAACAGGGCGTCCATCGGCTCGTTAAATTTAACAACGCCCATATCACGCATTGCTTTGGTAAAGAAGCGGGTGTACAGCAGGTGCATAGTAGCGTGCTCAATGCCGCCGGTGTACTGGTCAACCGGCAGCCAGTAGTCGCCCTCGTCCGGGTTAAAGGGGACATCATCGGGCGACAATTTCTCGCCTTCTTTCCAGGTAGGGTCCATATAAGCGTACTGATACCAGCTTGAACACATAAAGGTATCCATGGTGTCGGTTTCGCGCTCGGCGTCTCCGCCGCATTTGGGGCATTTTGCGCGACGGTAGCCCTCGTGAAACTTCAGGGGCGACTCGCCGGTGGGCATAAACTCAACATCCTCCGGCAACTCGACCGGCAAATCGCCATATTCAACCGGCATGATGCCACACTCAGGACAGGTCATCATAGGAATGGGGCAACCCCAGTAACGCTGGCGACTAATCAGCCAGTCGCGCAGGCGATAAGTGACCGCAAATTTGCCGACGCCTTGCTCTTCCAGCCAGCTTGTAACGGCCAGTCGCCCCTCTGTTTGCGGGGTCAGGTCGGCGGGCAGGCCGTATTCGGCGGCCAGTTCCGGCGTCCATTCGTCCAGGCTGTACTTGCCGATGGCAGGGTAGTTGTTAAAGGGGCCGCTGTTGACCATTGTGCCCGGCCCGGTGTAGGCTTCTGCAAAAGGTTGGCCGTCCCAATCTTTGGGCGCAACTACCACCGGAATGGGCAGGTTATATTTTTGGGCAAATTCAAAGTCTCGCTCATCGCCGCAGGGGACGGCCATGATGGCTCCGGTTCCGTAGGTCATCAGCACGTAGTCGGCAATCCAGATGGGGATACGCTCATTGTTGACCGGGTTAATGGCGTAAGCTCCAATGAAGACGCCGGTTTTTTCTTTGCCGGTCGCCATGCGGTCTATTTCGGTTTGGCGGGCGGCCTGTTCAACGTAGGCTTCCACTTCGGCCCGCTGCTCGTCGGTCGTCAACTCCTGCACCAGGGGATGTTCCGGGGCCAAAACCATAAAGGTTGCGCCCCACAGGGTATCGGGCCGGGTGGTGAAAACGGGCAGTTCATGCCCGCCCACTTCTGTTTTAAAGACCACTTCCGCCCCCTCGCTGCGACCAATCCAGTTTTTCTGCATGGCGTGGACCCGGTCCGGCCAATCCAGTTTGGAGTAGTCCAGTAGCTCGTCGGCGTAGGCGGTGATTTTAAAGAACCACTGGTTCAAATCTTTTTTAACAACGGGCGTGCCGCAGCGTTCGCAATGGCGGTCATCGCCCCAAACCTGCTCGCGGGCCAGGGTGGTGTTGCAAGTGGGGCAAAAATCTACGGGCGACATTTTTTTGTAGGCCAGGCCCATGTCGTACAACTTCAAAAAGAACCACTGGCTCCATTTGTAGTAGCTGGGGTTAGAGGTGATGCACTCGCGCTCCCAGTCGAACATAGCTCCCATAGAGCGCAGTTGGGTATGCATCCGCTCGATGTTGGCGTAGGTCCATTCTTTGGGGTGGATGTTCCGCTTAATGGCGGCATTTTCGGCGGGCAGGCCAAAGGAGTCGAAACCCATAGGGAAGATGACGTTGTAGCCCTTCATCCGCATCCAGCGGGCGCGAACATCGCTGGGGACCATTGCGTACCAGTGGCCCATGTGCAAATCGCCGCTGGGGTAGGGGTACATGGTCATAGCATAGTATTTGGTTTGACTCTCATCTTTCACGGCTCGGTGCAGGCCGTCGGCCTCCCATTTTTGTTGCCATTTTTGCTCTACTTCTTTGGGGTTGTATTTTTGGGTCATTGACATCTCTCTTTTTGTGTAATAAAAAAGCCGGTCTTCCGACCGGCTTTGGTATGTAAACAAGGTTCACAGTCATCCCCCCGTGCAGGGGAGCCGTCGGGATGGCAGTTTTATTTGGCTGCTAAGGTTGGCAAGCAACTGCCGCGCGCATAAATTGCGTAGCGTTGTTTCATTTTGATTTAAGATGGCGATTTGTCGACTAAACACTTTATCTGCTCCGATTGTACAACTTAATGATTGAAGCGCAAAAAATATGTTAATGCGTAGCATTATAACACAGCTTTAGAAATTAGTCGATAGGTATATGGCGCAAAAAGCGTTTTATTTTTACTCATCATCGTCAACATAGTCTGAATACAGTTCCTTCATACAATCCGGACAAATCCCGTGGGTAAAATCCACCTCTGAGTGATCTCGAATATAAGCGGTAACATCATGCCAGTAGTCTTGATCATCGCGTATCTTTTTGCAGTTGGAACAAATAGGCAAGATGCCGCTTAAAGTTTTTACCCGGTCCAGCGCTTTTCTAAGTTCAGTAATTAATTGTTCTCGTTCTATTTCCGCATACTGACGATCCGCCAATTCCTGCTGTAGCCGTTCAATCAAGTGTCGTTCTTGCTGCACCAAACGCAACCTCTCTACCGCCCGTTCCACTGTAACCAACACTTCATCCATATCCAGCGGCTTTATCACGTAGGCATAAGCGCCCAGGTTTACCGCCTGTATTGCCGTTTCCATTGAACCATAAGCCGTAATGATAATAACCTGTATGTCGGGGTGCATCTGAAGGATATCCGGCAAAAGGTCCGGCCCTTGCACATCGGGCAATCTGATATCCAGGAGGGCGACATGGTAATCATGGTGTTGCAACCCAGCCAGTCCATCGGCGCCGGTGTGAGCCATTGAAACTTGATAGCCTTTGTCTTCAAAGATGTCCTTTAAGTTGTGGCACAAGTCCATGTTATCATCTATGATAAGAAGTTGTTTTTCAAAATCCACTTGAGTTATCCATTCTTCAATTGGCCCTACTTATTGGTAACCGTACCGTAAACGTACTGCCTTTTTCCATCTGGCTCTCAACCTCAATAGTTCCGTTATGCGCTTCAACAACTCGCCGGCAGATGGACAACCCTAAGCCTATGCCCTGAACTTTTGTTGTAAACAGCCTTTCAAAAATTTGTTCCCGGTTTTTAGATGGAATCCCCTCTCCCGTGTCGCTAACAGAGGCTGCAACACAGCCTTCCTCTTGCCAGGTACGCACCGCCAAACGCCCTCCCTGCGGCATAGCCTGAACCGCATTATCAATCAGGTTTTGAAAAACCTGATTGAGCTGCTGCGTGTCGAGCATTATTTGTGGCAAATCTGCCGCAAATTGGGTCTCGACCTTTACCTGCTCAGGCAGCGCAACCTCGGCCAACGCTGTGCGGACAACCTCATTAAGGTTGCCCAGGTACAATACCGGGGAAGGTATTTTGGTAAAATTCAACAGATTGTAAATGATTTTGTCCGAGGCGATAACATTTTTCTCCAGCCGCTCAAGGCTGGACAATACTTTTGCGTCGGTTCCGGCCAGTTTATCCTTAACGTAGTAGGCCGAGGTACGGATAACGCTGAGCGGATTACGTAATTCATGGGCTACGGTGGCAGCCAGTTCGCCAATGGCGGCAAGTCGCTCAGAGCGGATCACCTGCTCTTGGGTCTGCCGCAGTTTCTCCTCTGCCCGCTTGCGCTCGGTGATGTCACGCGCAATGGAGAACACAGCCGGCTGGCCGTTGAGGTCGAACAGATGGGCATTAACTTCGACCGGTATCCTGCGACCATCTTTAGCAAGATGTACCATTTCAAGGAGCATGTATCCCTTGGTCAAAAACTCTTGTTGTACTGCGGCAACCTTGCCCAACATTTCAGGAGAATTAAGATCAAGATATGATAAATTCAATAATTCTTCCCGGCTGTAGCCAAGCCTTTTGCAAGCAACTTCATTGACTTCAACAAATTTACCGGGTTTATTATCTTGTATCGGGTAAACAAATCTTGCCTCATCACCACTGTTAAACAGTAAACGATACCGTTCCTCGCTCTCACGTAGCGCCTCGTAGGAACGGGCGCTGGCAATGGCTGTAGCGGTCTGGCGGGCTACCAATTGTACAGCCCGACGCTCCTTAATGCTAATCTCTGGCCGGCGCGTAGCAACAAAAAGCGTGCCGACGACTTTTTCCTCGCTGGGCAACGGTACAACCAGTATAGTTTTAATACCGTACATACGTTGAACAGCCTCAACCGCCGCGCGAGGCATTGGCGGGCTTAACAAGTCGGCCAAAGAGTGTCCCAAATAGAACTCTCCGGCCATAAGTTGCTTCCGCATGGGATTGGTTGAGCGGTGGGGCACGCCCGGCGCCGCCGGGTTCAGGTTGACGGTTTGCAACGCCTCCTGATATCGCTCATCGATTGGATAAATAACCATTTTGGCGAGTTGACCACTATCCGAATCATACAGCCCGGCGCCGGCTACATCAAAGCCCAGATGTTCAGCAACCCCCTGCACCATTGCCTGCATCCGCGCATCCACGGTAATCGCCGTGGCTACGGCTTCGCCAATAGCGCGAACAGACTCCAATCGTTCGACAGCCTGGGCCAGTTCAGCCGCGCGCTCCACTACCTGGCCTTCCAGAGTAACGTTAAGCTCTTGCAACGCAGCAATTCCCGTTTTGGAAACTGTGCCGCCGATAATTACTCAGCCGGGCTGATTTTTGCCGGCGTAAGAGCAGAATTGGCAGAATTAACGAATCAAAATTCTATCATTCTGGAAATTCTGCTCTGAAATGCCCACAATT
>JAJRVO010000326.1 GCA_024277275.1 Chloroflexota bacterium | reverse complement strand
CTTTTGCTATGCGGGCTGGTAACAAGCGAGGTTTATTATAAAAGCGGGCGCTCTCAGCGCAGGGGAATGGCCGTTGGTCTCATCCTGATTGGCCTCATCAGCGCCCTAACCCTTGAGCAAAGTAGAGAGGTAGTAAAACGTAAGTGGCTCCGCATTGGGGCCGTTCTCTTCCTGATCATCACCTTAACCTGCACCGGCGAAATTCTGTGGGGCGAGGCCCGCTTCAAGATAATCCTGATGACCCTTTTAATAACAACTGGCCTTTTGAGCGCGTGGTCAAAGGGGGAAATCGGCAATCTGCCGCCGAATTTTTGGCTTCTGGTCAGCGTCGGGGCAGTGGCAACAACCTTTGCCCTGGGGCAAGGGCACGTCGATATGGGGGCTTATGTTGGGGCCTGGGGGTGGGTCATTTTGAGGTCAATAAGAGTTGTTTAACCAGCATAGTGGCATAACACCCTGTCGGCAAGTAGAAAGCAACGGTCAAGGCTTGTTTTCCATCACCGTGCAACTGGTCATCCCCTCTTTCTAACAGATACACAGATACATTCACTACAGCGGGTCGCTGTTTTACCGTGGGGAAGTTGTCGCCTGTCTGCCAATTTTTTTGCTCGACATCTATCGAGAGCATGGCCGGAACAGAGGCTTTGCTCCGCGATGGCAACGATATTGCGCCAATGTAAGGAAACTCGACCAGCGCCGCATCGCCTAGCTGCGCTATCTCCTCATTTAGCTTTTTATTCCACAAAAAACTATTGTGCGAAGCAACAAAAAAGTTTAGCTTGGCAGGCATAATGGCTTGCAAGGCTTCATAATAAGATTGACTGCCGGCAAATGCCGCTTTTACCCGCTCAAGCTCTTGCGGCTCATTGCCCGATTTTAGATACTCCCGGTACGCCACTTGCCAATTATTTACCAGCAATCCCTGGCCGATGAGATGGGTGTTGTGGATACTATCCGGCAGGCCAAAACGCTGCTCATCGTAGTAGTTAATGAGGGTAAAGAAGTTGTTGGCATTGAGGCGCTGTTCCACCTTGCGAGCCACATCCTCATCAACGTTTCTGATGGTAATAGAAAACTTGTTTCCGTGCAGTCGCCGGGGATAAACGGGCTGCCGGCCGTAACCAATCATGTGACAAATTGACACAATTAGTCCCTCATCCCGGAAAAAATCATTGGCTAATTTGACCCGCTCATCCAAAACAATCGTCCGGACCGACACAATCTGACGGGTAACAGCCTGCTCATCCTTAAGCCCTGCCGCCGACACTTCTTTCACATCAATTTGAAAATAATCGGCCAAAATCTGTAAAAGTTGAAACGTGGTCAGGTTTTCTTTTTCTACATATAAATAAGTATGCGATGCTTTGTCTTTAGAAGTTAGCCGGGGTTGAAGATATATCTCATCGACCAGAAAATCAGAGTTGATAAACTTCATCTTAAAATTTGGCAGTGTAACAAGATTGTGTTTTTTTGCCATCCCTATCCCCTCCTTTTGTGGGGTGCGTCCCAAGATTTGGGAAAGCACGGGGGGTGCGGGGGGTATCCCCCCGAATCCCCCTTAAGTGAAACGGCTTTGTTTCAATTTCCTAAAATCTGGCACGCGTCCCTATTGTGTTTGCAATTGAAATTATGATATACTGATGAGAAAATGCCCCTTGTTGCAAACAAGAGACGTTGACACAGGTGTAAAAATTGAAATGGATTTGTTAATTCAAGAAGCGCGCCCCGATGATGCTGAAGCTATTGTTGATATCTTCAACCCCATCATCAAAGCGGGCATTTATACGGTATTTGACGCCCCATTCACCGTAGAGGCTTAACAAGAGTATATTCTAAATTTTCCTCAACGCGGCATCTTCCACGTGGCAGTACGGCCTCAAGACCAGACGATTGTTGGTTTTCAAAGTATGGAACCATTTGCAACCTATACCCGCGCATTTGACCATGTCGGCGTAATTGGAACCTATGTAGACCTTTCGCACCGGCGACAAGGCATTGCCTCGCGCCTGTTTAAGGCCACTTTTAAAGTCGCCAGAGAAAAAGGCTATAAAAAGATATTCACCTTCACCAGGGCGGACAACCCGGCAGCGCTGGCAACCTACCTTAATCATGGCTTCTGTATCATCGGAACGGCTCAAAAACAAGCCAAAATCAATGGCAAGTACGTAGACGAAATCATAGTTGAAAAGTTGTTATAGCAGCTCTCAACCCTTGCCGGAACAAATTCTCCGCGATATAATGATGGCGCTTTCTTGACCCTGACACAACATTACAAAAATTTCAATTGAGCGATACAAAAACAGCTAAAATAAAATGGAGGCCAAAGCGTAGCTTTGCCCCAAAATTCCGCTAACGCTCCACTTTGGACTCCAATTAGGTCTATTTTATACAAGGAGCCGCCTATGAAGCGGGGCTTCACACGCACCTGATGAAACCCAACAGCAGGGGTGCAAGGGTGCAGCGGTGCAGGGGTGATTTTTGTTCATTGCTCATTGTTAATTGTTCATTGGTTTCATAGGAGATTTGAGGACATACCAATGTCAAAAAAAATAAGAAGAGACGATAGATCCATCAGCGCTGAAGAAGCGGAGAAGATACTGACCGAAGGCGAATATGGGGTTTTATCCACAGTGGGCCAGGATGCCCAGCCTTATGGCGTGCCGGTAAGTTACGCCTACAAAAACAATTCCATTTACTTTCACAGCGCAACGGAGGGCCACAAGATAGACAATATGCTGGGCAATCCCAATGTGTCATTTTGTGTGGTGGGCAATACTAAAGTGCTGCCAAACAAATTTGGAACCGAGTATGAAAGCGCCATTGTTTTTGGAGAAGCGCTTGAACTTACAGATGACGATAAACGCCAGGCTTTGGTCTTGTTATTAAAGAAGTATTCATCTGACCATCTGGAAAAAGGCTTAAAGTACATTGAAAATTTATTTGATACAACGAGGGTGTTTGGTATTTCGGTAAATCACATTACCGGCAAAGCCAGAAGACAGATTCATCGCCGCAATCAACCCCGGATTACCGATTATCAAGCTGAGTAAATTTGCCATTTGTTCAGCGCCAAACAAACTGGTACAGAATCAAACTCAGAAATAATAGAATCCTATCTGTAGATTAGGAGAAATTGCTATGCCAACAAAAACCGTTGAAATACAGCAAACAAAAATGTATTTAAAGGAACTTTTGGCTTTGGTTGTAAAAGGCACAGAGGTTGTTCTAACACAGGGTGATACGCCAATTGCCCGTTTAGTGCCAATTGCCGCATTACCGACAACGCCGCGTGTTGCAGGTTTGCATCTTGACGCAATTTGGACAAGTACCGATTTTGATAAACCCTTACCCGAAGAATTCTGGATGGGGAAAGAATGAAGTTATTGTTGGATACTCAAATAACTTAGTTGTGGTGATTATACTTGGGTAAAGCGAAAATACACTCCCCATACCACTTAAAATCAGTGCAGGCAGAGTTGAACGCAAGTAAAACCCAATATTTCACCGGTTTCCAAACTCCCAACATCCACCCCTTGATACCCTATCACCCCCGTTTCATCACATACCCGGCGGCTTTGACCGTTTGCTGGACCGACTCTAAACCGATATCCCCCGGAATGTCCCACACTTTGTCATTCCCGTCAAAGCGGCGGCCCGGTATATTTTTGATGACAGCCAGCATTTCTCTAAATGCTCCGCCGGCGACTACCATAGGGATGCCCCCCACTCGAATGCGAATCTGGTCGCCTCCACGGGCGGGGGGCGTTGTTTGGGCTGCCGGCGCGGGGCTGGACGGTTGGGCGGCAAAGGAGGGCGACTGATTATCAAAAGCGGGAGGTTCGTCGGGGGGTCGAGAGGCCAATTCGTCCTCCAACCAATCGGGGGGTTCCAGCGCGGGGGCCGGCATGTTGTCGTCATCCCACCAGTCGGGGGGTTCGTAGGGCGGGATATCGTCGTCGCCAAAAAAGTCCGGCTCCTCGTAGGGGGGCGGCGCGGCGTCGCCGGCAGGAGCAAAATCAGGTTGTTCTGACGATGGGGCGGGGTCAAACGAAATTTTCTCTGCTCCCTCAAGCTGCAACCCGGCTGTTTAAATTAAGTTTTTGATGATGGCTAATTCGCCGGGGATTTCCCACATTTTTTTCTCGCCGTCAAAGCGACGCCCCGGCAAGTTTTTGACCTCGGCCAGCATCTCTTGAAAGCTCCCGCCGGTCACCGCTAATTGATGCCCCTGAATCAATACCCGAATACGGTCGCCGCCGAAGCGAGACGGGGAGGTTTGAGCCGGTTGAGCCGTTTCAGCCAGGGGAGAGCCTCCTTCTAACAAATAGCCGCTGATTTCAAGCTGGTCTTGAACATCCTCCGCCGAACCCGGTATTTGCCAAACTTTCAGCTCGCTGACAAATCGGCGCCCGCTAATTTGTTTGACGGCGGCCAGCATATCCTGAAATCTTCCACCGACAATGCTAAATTCCTTACCGCCGATGTGAACTCGGATGCGGTCTTTTCGTTCGGTCATTTTGTAATTGCCTTTCTTAACACTGCAAACTTTACGGTAATGCGCGATAAAAATCAATTCGCGCATCGCGCGTCACACAGCTTGGGATATTGCCAGCAATTCCCGTTTTGGAAACTGTGCCGCCGATAACTACTCAGTCGGGCTGATTTTTGTCGGCGTAAGAGCAGAATTGGCAGAATTAACGAATCAAAATTCTATCATTCTGGAAATTCTGCTCTGAAATGCCCACAAT
>JAJRVO010000023.1 GCA_024277275.1 Chloroflexota bacterium | reverse complement strand
TTCTTACTCCCGTACCCTTACCGCTTTGTTGGAAGTTTCCAGTGAGTCCCCCGGATGCCCAGCGTTTTTGCTTGTCGGGTTGATTTTTTGCCAATATGGGTCTCAAAGGCATGCTGCCAAACCTCGTATCCCTTTCCAAAGCCAAACCCAACGGCTTCTGGAACAACTTCTTCTTTGGGAACCGGGACGGGCGGCGGTTTTAGTAAAAGTGTTAAGACGGGGGGGGTGAGCAGGGTAGTAAAAATCACCATAATGACAATGACAGAGAAAATCTCGTCGGAAACTACGCCCAAAGATTTACCTACCGCCGCAAAAATCAGGCCGACTTCTCCCCGTGGGACCATGCTCCAACCAATCACTGATTTGCTGGCCTTGCCGGTAACCGCCAGACCCGATATAAGCTTGCCGGCAACGGCCACTCCGGTAATGCCCACCGCAACCAGCAGAATAGATGGATCAAAGAAGCTTTCAAGTTTAACGGCCATGCCCGTCATAACAAAGAAAATGGGTACAAAAAAGTGAACAAGCGGCTCTATCAATTCTTCCACATGGCGCTTGGAGTGAGCTTCAATTACTTTTAAGACAGGGGCCTTGAGTGTGTCATTGACGCCTTTTAGGGTTTTTTTCAAATCGTCAATTATTTCCGGGTCTTTGAAGTGACGAAAATGAACCGGCTCCAGAACCAGACCGGCGGCAAAGGCGCCAACAATGGGGGCCAGCCCTATCAATTCGGCCAGGTAGGCAAAAATCAAACCAAAGCTGGCAATCAACGTAAATTTCATGCCAATGCCGGCATTAATCCAGGAAAATAATCGGCTAATGTGTGGAGTTACCAGCAACCCCATACCGATTGTTACGATTAGAAAGAGGGCCGACTTGGTAACAATCCAAACTATCTCGCCGATGCTAACAGAGCCGGCAGTCACAATAGCCGATACCACAGCCAGGATGATTAATCCCAAAATATCGTCAATTACGGCTGCCCCCAAAACTATTTTTGCTTCCGGGCTATGTAACTTGCCAAGATCACGGAAAACTCGCGCCGTAATCCCTACAGAAGTTGCGGTTAGAGCCGCTCCTAACAAAAGATAGGTGTAAAAGTTTAGGCCGGGCAGCAGCAGAGGGCCTGCCAGGTAGGTTCCTAATACAAAAGGCACAGTTACGCCAACAACAGCCACCAGCATAGCGTTGAGTCCAACCTGGCGCATTTCGGCCAGATTTGACTCAAGGCCAACCTGGAAAAGTAAAATGACAACGCCTAGTTCGGCCAAAAAAACAAGAATGGAATCGCCTTTAGGTATCTCAAAAAAAGGGATGCCGATAAGGACCAGGTTCCCTAGAATAACGCCAATCACCAGTTCGCCCAGCACTGATGGCTGGCCGAAATGTTCAACCAAACTAGAAAGTTTGGCCGCTAAAAGGATAATGGCAATCCAGAAAAATGTTGAGGCAATAGAATGGGTTTCTGTTTCTCCCCCGCCGGCAGCTTGCACAGAAGATGTTAATAGCAGGAACATTGTGGTGGCCGCCATTATAACGTGGATATAGCGCGCCTTTATTCCTTTCATTGTTTTCCTCTCAAAGTGCGTTTATTGAGATGATTCGGTAATTCAACGTAGCTGTAAAAAGACGAATGACGAACGACGGCGGATGAATGAAACGATAGCGCCGGGTTATTGTCGTTCGTCCATCGTCTTTCGTCCGGTTGAAAAAATGCTCCAAACAATTACCGAATCATCTCTCATTGTCATAATGCGGTGGAAAATAGCGGCAAATTGTGGCATATCATTGAGGAGTTTGATAATGAGCGTATGGGGTTTTTATTTGTCGGCTTCTTTATTAATTGGCAGAGCAATGGTAAAGGTGCTTCCTTCGCCAAAGATGCTCTCTAACCAGATACGGCCGTTATGTTTTTCTACAATGCCCTTGACAATAGACAGCCCCAGGCCCGTGCCTTTAATTTCTATGGTGTGCTCGCCTTGCACCCGGTAAAATTTTTCAAAGATGTGGGGTTGGTCGCCGGCCGGAATGCCTATGCCCGTATCAGCAACTTGTATCCGAAGCTCATCGTCCTGGGCATAGGCTTTGATAACAACCTTGCCGCCGGTAGGGGTGTACTTTAGGGCGTTTCCTACCAGATTATGAATAGCCTGACGCAAGCGGGTGATATTTGCCATAACCAGGGGTAAGTCTTGATTTTCAGCGTCGGTGGTTAACAGGGTATCTTTATCGATGGCTTCAGGCGTAAAATCAGCTAAAACTTCATCAATAATTGGGGTTAGATTACAAGGCCCCATCTCCATCTCAATATCAGCTTCAATTCTTCCTACATCCAAAAGATCGTCTATAAGCTGCCTCATTGCCTGAACGCGGCCTTCGATTAGGGTTAGCAACTCTTGTTGACTATCGTTAACCTCGCCGGTTTGACCAATCAGGCTGCCGGCAATCATGATACTGCCCAGGGGCGAGCGTAAGTCATGAGAAACCGAATTTACAAAATCATTTTTAAGTTGGTTTAGTTCTTTAAAGTGGCTAACATCTTGCATGGTTGCCACCCAGCCGATAGCGCCCGATTTACCCACAGAAACCGGAGAAAGGTTGGCAAAAAAGGTGCGGCCATCATACAATTGGATTTCACCTGTGGTGTCCCCTCCGTGCATAACGTTTTGAAACAGGTTAATCAGGGCTTCTGAGTTGGTGCTTTGAGACAATAAGCAGCCGCTTTTAGATTCTTGGGAGCCAATAATGTCCCACGCTGCGGGATTATCCAGCACAATGCGCCCGTTGCGGTTGACCACTAAAACGGCGTCGGTGCTGCTGGCTAAGATAGCGGCCAGGCGCGCCCGTTCTTGCTCAACCTGCTGGAACAGATGGATGTTTTCAACGGCTGCCGAAATTTGCGAGACAATGAGCGAGAAGATACGAAATAGAGCGTCGTCCAGGGGGCCTTCTTTGCCGGAGGCTACATAAATGAGGCCCTGCGTGCCTCGACTGGTCAAAATAGGTAGTGGAGAAACAGAGACAGGTTCCCAGTTGGCGGATACGGGCATATTACCCGGAATGATTTTTGATGACACCAGGTCGACTGCGTCGCCATCTTCCTGAATTTCAAGAAAGGTGTCGCAAATGAGTTTTATAATTTCATCTTCTTTTTCAAAGCCAAACGGAACCGCCACCCCAATGTGAGCGCCTTCTTCTGTGGTTACAATAACGCCTTGAACATCGCCGGGCAATAATCTGGGAAGCATATTGAGGGTGGTGTCAACAATAACATTGATGTTGGTGGTGGAGACCAGCATCTCGCCAAGCCGGTTTAGCAAATGTAGCTCGGTGGCGCGTTGCTCCATAGCATCTATTAGCAGAGCCTTTTCTATAGCTATTGCAATTTGGGGGGCAAGCTGCTCTAACAGTTTTAAGTGGTTAGGGGCATAAGCGCCGGCGTACCGGCTGCCCAACGTAAAACTACCGTATGGTTTTGTTTGAGTGGTTAAAAGAACGGTTATATTTGATTTAATCTGGTCTGTTAGAAGTATCTGTTCATCCGGGTATGTTTTATTGTCTGGCTTTAACCCAAAAATATCATCCTCTATATATCCTTGACCGCTTTGTATAGTTTGGGCCAGCCTTGATTCTTTTAAAGGGATAATCTGCTTTTGTTCAAAACTGCCTTGCTCGCCAAAAATCCATTGCTTAACTTTTTCTTTTGAGTCGTCCAGTAAAGATATGCTGATATGGTCAAAAGAAAATAAGCGGTTAAATTGCTCAGTAATTATCCTGGCAGTTTCCGGCAAACCGTGACCGGCGTTGATGGCGGCTGTTATCTGGTTGACCGCTTCATTTGTGCGGGCGCGTTCATAAGTTTCTTCATACAACAAGGCATTTCTTAGGGCAATGCCCAAAGCGGCAGTCATTGATACCAGCAATTACCGGTCGTCTGCATCAAAGGTTCCGGTGCGTTTATTAAGTACCTCTAAAGCGCCGGTAGGTTCGCCCTGCACCACAAGCGGCGTGCATAAAACCATTCTGGTTTTAAACCCAATGGCTTCGTCAATCCTTGACAGGAATCGTTTATCGGCAGCGGTGTTGTTTACTATGACAGGCTGGTTGTTTGCCACTACCCAACCGGCTATTCCCTCGCCCTTTTTCAGGCGATACGATGTAACCTGTTTGTTCTCTCCGCGAAGCGTGATTTTAAAATAAAGTTCATCGGTTTTTTTGTCTAACAAAAGTAAAGAACCGGCCTCAACATCTAAAATGGTGTTGATACCGGCCATTGTTTTTTGAATCACATCGTCAATATCCAGGCTGGAGGTGATGGTTTGGGCAATTCTGTTTAAGGTCAGCAAAATATCGGCGTGTCGCCTGGAACGTTCTGCCAGGTAGGTGTTTTGCAGGTTCTGAGCCAGATGTTTTCCCAAATAGGCCAATAAACTTTGCGTTTCTTCTGACAGCGAGTTTGTAACCTGCCCTTTATTGCCAATGACTAAAGCGCCTAGCGAGGCGTCATTAACCACCAGCGGCACAATAGCTAATGGGGTGGCCTTAAAGGTCTTAAACAGCACATCGCCTAAATCAGAGCCGGTTTGGCCGTTGGTAAGGGTATCAGGTTGAAAGAAGAGCGGGGTTTTGCCGGCTATTGTTTGTTCCACCAGGGTATTAGAGACAGGGTAATTATCTTTTGTCGGAGGGCCTGTGTCGACAATGGAGATTGTGGCATTGGGCGCAATCCGTGAGGGCGCGCGCATTAAACCACACGCAATTGACGGTAAAGGATTGGCAGTTAGCAACCATATACCGTCAACATCTAAAGCTTCAATCAAAACGCTGTTTATTTTTTCTAGTTGGGCGGGTAATGGTAGCGTTTGTCCAAGAAGATTATCAATTTTGTGCAACAATTGCCAGATAGGAATTGGTGACTTTGGACTGATAGTTTGTGTCTTCATAAAACAATTATCTTCCCGCCGGGGTTAGCAATTACCCTACCGGGAGTCGTAGCATCGATTCAAGGTAAGTATACCAGTGATAAAGAGGGCTGACAATTCTCTAAGTAGCTCTGTAGCAATCAGGTTTCCTCGTTCCAACGCAGATCGTTGGAACGCCTAACGGACGCTCTTGCGTCCAACATTAAACGCCGCCATTTGTGGAACGCAGGAGCGTTCTTACAGCATTCCGGCGGTCTCCGTCGGAACGAGGAAAAGCCGGGGCGGGTTGTTGTTAAAAGACAAACTTCAGATTATACTTGTCAATAGACAGCAACAACGTGAACCCAATGATACCTCAAAAAATTGGACGCTACGAAGTTAAATCAGAACTGGGGCGCGGGGGCATGGCCACCGTCTTCCACGCGCGCGACCCTCGCTTTGAGCGGGATGTGGCCGTAAAAGTGCTGCCGCGCGAGTTTCTGCATGACCCCACCTTCCGCGCTCGGTTTGAGCGAGAGGCCAAAACCATCGCCGCCCTGGAACATTCGGCTATTGTGCCGGTGCATGATTTTGGCGAGGACGAAGGCCAGCCCTACCTGGTGATGCGCTATATGCCCGGCGGCTCCCTGGCCGAGTGGCTGGAAAAAGGCCCCCTGCCCGTGGCCGAAGCGGCCAAGGTTTTGCAGCGCATTGGCGACGCCCTGGATAGGGCGCACAGCCGGGGGATTATTCACCGCGATCTCAAACCGGGCAACATTCTCTTTGACCAGTACGGCGACTCGTACCTGGCCGATTTTGGCATTGTTAAACTGACTCAGCAAACCGCCACCTTTACCGGCACAGGCATCATCGGCACCCCGGCCTATATGAGTCCCGAGCAGGCCAAAGGCGATGCCAACCTTGATGGCCGCAGCGACATTTACGCCCTGGGCGCCATCCTGTTTGAAATGCTGACCGGCAAACAACCCTACCAGGCAGACACGCCGATGGGTTTGGCCGTCAAGCACATTCTTGAGCCGGTGCCGCGTATTTTAGAGATTAAACCCGACCTGCCACCCGGTTGCGCCACAGTCATTAGCCGGGCCATGGCCAAAGAACCGGCTCAACGTTTCAGCCGGGCCACCGAGCTAATTGAGACGCTGCGCCAGAGCGCTTCAGGAACTTCGGTTGTCCCTGACTTGGCCGGGGCAGCAGCGCAAGTGATTTCCCCCACTTTCGACAAATCATTTGAATCAGGTCCGGGAGAACTTACCCCGGAAGCGGCCACCATCCTTTCAAAGCAAGAGCTTGTCCAACCCCGGCCCGCCGGGTCGAGAAAAAAAAGATGGCTGCCCATTTTGCTGACGGCTCTTGGCTGGAGTTTTGGCCTGCTCATTGGCGGAATCATC
The DNA here is from genome assembly GCA_024277275.1 of Chloroflexota bacterium. Lineage (GTDB taxonomy): Bacteria > Chloroflexota > Anaerolineae > 4572-78 > J111 > JAJRVO01. The sequence goes on along the minus strand of JAJRVO010000023.1, from coordinate 3,455 downwards.
GCCACCTTCGGGGCCGGTCTTGTTGCCGGGGCAATTGGAGGGTTGAGTACCGGCCTGGTTTTACGGCGACTTGAGTCGTTCATCGGCTGGAAGCAACTGTTGGCCGTTACCATTGGATGGTTTGTGGGCTTTGGTCTGGTCTTTGCCGGTATCGATGCTCAAAACCCCTGTGCCGGGCTAATTGGCATCGCTATTGGGGCGGGCGTTATCGCCCTGGTTTTGCAGCGGGGCAAAGTATCTGTACGGCGCAAAGAAGTCATCATTATTATTGTGGGCTGGATTATCAGCTACCTGATTGCCTCTATTTTTGCCGCCGGACTGGCGCAAGCCACCGCTAACCAGGCTTTTGCTCTGATGATTGCCGGAGCAGTTTTTGGCGCCATCGGCGGCGGCGTGATGTTCCGGCAACTTGGGCGGGCGGATAATCGTCCTTGAATCGTAACTATTCAGACATGTCATTTCGACCATAGGGAGAAATCCCTATGATGTTACTTTTACATATCAGGTGGTTGGTAAACCAGGCGTCTGGCATCCTTGGGGCAGCTACGTCTCGGTATCCGCATCGCCAATTACCGTCCACTTGCGGGCCTGGATGGCCGGCGCAAGCGCAGGCATCGCCGAAGGCGCGGAGATAGCGGGCTTCTCCGGCGCGTTGATGACCACCACCGGCGGCTGTTGCGACATATGCGGCGTTGGCGAAACATTGTAACCGGAGCGAGGGCGAGTCAGGATGTATGTCACCAAAAAGGTAGTTGGCACGCTGGCTACAACGCCCAACACCACCCCCAAAACCACGGCCAAAGCATCGGCGCTGGCCCGTATCCCAAATATAGCTGTTAGCGTCACCACAAAGGCAACGGCAATTATCAGTAGGCTGCGTTTCATAGTTGCCTGCACTTAGAGATTAGGAGATTGGAGAGTCGCTTTGCTTAAGGAGATTTAGCTCAATCGCCAACCTCTTAATCTCCAATCTCTAGATTTTCATTACTTTAACTCAAATTGCCGCCTATTGAGTCTAACTGGGAGTTAGCAGTAAGCAGCAGGGATTAAGGGTTTTCCCATACTCCTTACTCCATACTTCCTACTTCCAGGGTATCAGGCCAGGTGTGGCTGGTGTTTATGGCTCTTGGTCGGACATGTGTGGCAACTCAGGTCACTTTATCAACCGCAATTGATGCCCAAACATCATCCCCAACCCTTTACGGCGACGCGGAGCCGGTTGAGCAATTTGGCCGTCGGTGCCGGTGGGGGCTAACTGTTGGGGTTCTTCTGCCTGGGTCGACTCAAGCCAGTGGCGACTGGTGCGGTGTCGAGTCTGTAACTGTTCGACCACTTGCTTGATTTCGGCCTGGGAAACGTAAGCAGCCTGAAAACGAGTCGTTTGTCCCTTGGCTACCAGCAAAAAATCGCCCCGGCCCAGCAGTTTCTCCGCTCCCGTGCCGCCGATACCGGCCGCAGTCCGGGCATCGTCAGAGCTGGCTACGCTGCCGACCAGTCGCACCGGGAAGTTGCTGCGGGTTAAAGAGCCGATGGTGGCGGCCAGCGGTTTTTGGGTGCAGGCCACAATGTGCAGCCCCGCGCTCCGTCCCCGTTGAGTTAGCCGGGTCATCAGCCGGTCCATTGCCTTACCCCCTTGCTCCATCAAATCGGCCACCTCGTCGATAAAAATGATCAGGCGCGGTTCGGTAATATTTTGGTGATCGCGGCGGACCATCTCCGTCACCATTTCACCCAGCAAAAAAACGGCCTGGTGAACGTTGTCGACCACGGGACGCAGCAGGTGCGGCAATCCGCCGCCGCCTCCCGGCTTAACAAAAGGCACAAAACCATTTCTTTTGGGATCGATGAAAAGCATCTGGACCTCGCCCAGCCGGTTGTGCATTGCCAGCGACAGGGCCATACTGCGAGCCAGGGCCGTTTTGCCGGAGCCGGTGGTTCCCGCAATAAGCACGTGGGCCACCTCCGGCGACGACAGCCGCAATATCAGGGGCAACCCCGATTCGTCCAGCCCCAAAATAGCGGATTGGCGGGGGATATCGTTGACCCGGCGGCTTAGTTGGAGCAGGCGTACGCTTTGCGGATCGGCGCGGGGAACTTCAATTTGCACGCTTGGCCCTTGCCGGGCGACACGTACGCTGGGCGCTCCTAAATGGAGCGCAATTTCTTCCGAAAGCGCGATGATGCGCTAGACTTTGGTTGAGATTTCTGGAATGGCCTGATACCGCACCCAGCGCGGCGTAACCATACCCCCCATTATCCGCACCGGGACACGGTGGCTGGTCAGCACCATTTCAATCTGGTCGGCCTGATATTCTAGTAGTTGCTCTACTTGATTGAGGGCGAGCATTAATTATCCCCTTGACTTTGTTACTGGTTATTTGGGAGATTGGGAGATTCTTATTTTTTAATCTCCCAATCCCCAATGTTCTAATTTTACTAGAACATACGTTCTATTGTCAAGGGGTAAATACAAAAATGACTCGATTTTAAGGTTGTCGAGTCATTTTTGTTAAATCTTAAATTTAGTTGTTGCCGCAAATGGCTTATAAAATCTTAGGCCTCGGCGGTTTTAGCTTTGTTTAACGCTTTTACCAGGCGTGATTTTCGACGGGCGGCGTTATTGCGATGGATGGTGCCTTTTTGAGCTGCTTTATCCAGGGTTTTAATGGCCTGCTGAATTGTAGCTTCGGCTGTTTCCAGATCGCCGGTTTCAATCTGAGCGCGTGCTTTCTTTACAAAAGTGCGCGCAGTTGTTTGATAATAACGGTTGTGGTCTCGTCGTTTCACGTTTTGGCGGGCGCGCTTGGCAGCTGATTTGATGTTAGCCAACGTATTCCTCCATTTTAACTTTCTATAAACAAAAGTTGATTTTAGTCTAAAATAGCGCTTTTGTCCAATTTAATATATTAAATGTGGGGGCGGTCTATTGGACACGCGAATTAACTTTACACTGCCGCGGCCCTCTTCTTTGCCATTATTCGGGCATCAACCAGTCGTTTGAGTTTTGCCATAAATGAAGTTAACTTTTTTTCAGAAGTTTCTACAGGGCATAGATTATTGCCGTCTATCCTCTCCTTTTTCAGTTAACTTCACAGTTTATCACATTTTGTTAGATTTTATCCTTTCATTTTTATGAGAAAGCCGTGGCCAATGGCTCGTTTGCTCTACGAGGCCATCTCTCGCGGAATTGCACCAAATTATGTTCAGCGATTGTTGGCAGCATTCCTTGTTGACGAACCGGAGCAAACTGTTCCATCGAAACATCAAACTCAAGAAACTGAATTGATTGAGCCTCTGAGCGAGCGAGAAATTGAAGTACTCCAACTCGTCGCCGAGGGGCTGACCAATCAGGAAATCGCTTCCAGGCTTTACCTCTCGCTGAACACGGTCAAGGTCCACACTCGCAATATCTACGGTAAACTCGGCGCCCACAGCCGGACGCAAGCGGTTGCCCA